>NZ_JASBOF010000012.1:0-87731 GCF_039907195.1 Corynebacterium sp. c3Ub_189
CTACTTGTAAACCACCCCCCGCACACAAACAATCGGACACTCTCACTTAACCGGATATGGCACCCAGCTTCCGTAGCTACGGCATAAGCCGCAGTCAGATGCATCCCACATCTTTTGGCGGCTTGGTGTACTGACAGTCCGCTTCGGACTAGCTCCACAAGCTGGAAAGCCTGGCTGCCGCGGCGATCAACTCGTTTGGCTTTAAACACGACTGGCAATCCAAAGGCATGGCAAGAATTCAAAGCATGCCCGTAATGACAACCAAGCTCACCAGCCGCCGAACGGACACTACGCCCACTGCCAACCAAGGCAACTAAGCCACGACGATCCGACTCAGACAACGAATGAAACGGGCCGACAACCCCAGACACAACAACACCCTCCTAAGGGAAAGTGTTGCAACGACCCTCTGAACTCAAGGCTTGAAACTGTTATGCTATTGGGAGCAATTGTTGTCGGTGAAAGGAGTAGGCAGTGCTCATCCGTCGTGTTTTTGCGTAAAACACTAAAGGAAGAACGGATTTAAGCATGCCTATTTTATTGAACGACCTTTCCCTAGTATGGCCCGATGGCACAACCTGCTTCAGCGGCCTAAACGGTGCCTTTTCTGGCCCTTTAACTGCGCTCATTGGGGATAATGGTGCAGGAAAGACAACTCTGTTAAACGTCATCCTTGGCAAAATCTTGCCTACTGCTGGAACGGTGGAAAAGCCGGAATCGATAGCGTACCTGCCACAAGACCTTGCTTGGAATGAAAATGATGTAGTAGCAGACATCTTCGGTGTCACCCAAGTGCTCACGGCGATTTCCGCAGTCGAAGCCGGTGAGTATGAACCAGAACTCTATGAGTTAATTGGGGAGCAATGGGACGTCGGTGAGCGCATTGCCGCTGCCCTTTCCGCCGCCGGATTGGATATCCCGTTGGACCGCCCTATCAAAAGCCTCTCTGGAGGCGAAGCGGTCCGCGTCGCTTTGGTGGCGGTTTTCTTGTCCGAGCCGGATTTCATTATCCTCGATGAACCGACCAATAACCTCGACGGAACTGCTAAGAAGCATCTGAAAGATATGTTGGTAAATGCCGCGGCGCCGGTGCTAGTGGTAAGCCATGACAAAGACCTGTTGGATGTAGTTTCCGAGGTAGCGGAATTAAGGGATGGGAACCTACGCTTCTTCCAAGGCAACTATTCCGACTACCTAGCCACGATTAATGCAGAACAGGAAGTAGCTCAGAAAGCAGTATCTACCGCCAAGGCGACTTATAAGCAGCAACTCCGCGAACAACAAGCAATGCAAACACGAATTGCGCGTGATGCGCGCCGTGGAAAGAAGTTCGCGGAGTCGAAGCGCAAACCAGGCATGACGATGAAGCTTGATAAGCAGCGATCCGAAAAGACGGCATCACGCAGAGCGCAAATCCATTCAGGCGCAGTTGAAGCGGCCCAACGCTCTTTAGCTCGAGCTGAGCGAAACATACGAGATGATGATTCGGTCTATATCGAGCTGCCACAAACTGAGCTGCCGGAAGGAAAGCGGGTTATTTCGATTCCTGGGCTGACGATTGTCGGCCCGGAACGGGTGCGCTTGTCAGGACCAAATGGAAGTGGCAAGACCACGCTCTTAAACCGAATTAACTCCGGTGAGGCGGGCTACGTGATCGGCAATTCGGGGTATTTGCGTCAACGAATTGGATTAGATCCTTCTCTAAGCGTATGGGACGTGGTTACTAACGCGAATCCACGAGAGGATCCGCAGTTCATCCGTGATCAGCTTGCTCAGTTGTTGTTTCAATCTGACTCGGTTCATGCATTGACTGGGACCCTCTCGGGAGGCGAAAGATTTAGGGCGGAATTCGCCAGAGTGCTCTTAGCGGATCCGGCGCCGCAATTGCTAATGCTCGATGAGCCGACTAATAACATTGATATTTCAACTGTTGATTGGTTGGTCTCGGTCTTGAAAAACTATCGGGGCGCATTGCTAGTGGTGAGCCATGATGAAGATTTCTGTTCGCGGATAGAACTTACGAGGCAAGTTTCGATAGAAGACATTGGATGAGCCGATTCCAAGGTGGAGGTATCGCGAGTCAGTGCGCCACACCCCGCCCGAATTCAGCACAAGGGTGAGCAGTGGCACAATGGTGGGCATGCTGAAAACCACGATTGATCTCTCCGCCATTGCGCACAACGTCCGCCTCATCAAGGAAAAGGTGGGGCCTGAGGTCAAGCTCATGTGCGTGGTCAAGGCCGATGCCTACGGGCACGGCGCGGCCAAGGTTGTGCCGGTGATGGCGCGCGCCGGTGGGGATTGCTTTGGCGTGGCCACCCTGCGGGAAGCGGTGGACCTGCGCCGCGCAGGCGTGGATGCGCCCATCGTGGCCTGGATCTGGCAAACAGATGAAATCCTCGAAGAAGCCTTGGCCAATGGAATCGAGGTAGCGGTCAACTCCCTGGAGCAGGCGCATAAGCTGGTCAAGGCCGATTTTCCTGCTGAGGTATACGTCAAGGTGGAAACCGGCATGCACCGCTCCGGTGTGGATGAAGAGGATTGGGCAGAGACCTTTAAGGTGTTGCGCGATGCCCCGCACATCAAGGTGCTCGGGCTCATGTCCCACTTTGCGTGTGCCGATGAGCCGGATAATCCGCACAATGACGCCCAAGAGGAGGCGTTCCGCACGGCCCTGCAGCTCGCGCGTGAGATTGGCTTGGAATGCCCGGTCAATCACCTGGCCAATTCGCCCGCAGTGCTGACACGTCCGTCCTCTTATTTCGAGCAGGTGCGCGTCGGCGCCGCTTGCTATGGCTTGGAGCCCATCGAGGGGCGCGAGCATGGCCTGCGCCCGGCCATGACCTGGTCCGGTCAGATTTTTAACGTCAAGCCCATTCAAGCGGGTGAGGGCACGTGCTATGGACTGACCTGGAAGGCGGATAAGCCGGGATTTTTGGCCACAGTGGACTGTGGTTATGCCGATGGCCTGCCGCGCGGCTATCAGGGCGACCTGCGCGTGGGCATTGGTGGGCACCTCTACCCACAGGTAGGAAGAATCTGTATGGATCAGATCGTGGTGGACTTGGGTGATAACCCGCATGGCGTAGAGCCAGGCCAAGAAGCCGTGATCTTTGGCAACGGGGGAGTATCGGCCACGGATCTCGCCGCGGCAGCAGGCACCATTAACTACGAGGTTGTCTGCCTGCCCGATGGCCGCACCGAACGCGAATATATAGGAGAAGAAGATGCGCAGTAGCTTTCCGGAATCTGGCAGCCGCGACCTATCCACGGTGGAAGAAACCTATGCCTTTGGTGAAGAGCTAGGTGCGGTGCTTGAAGCCGGCGATGTAGTGATTTTGGATGGTCCGTTGGGGGCTGGAAAGACGACGCTGACGCAGGGCGTCGCCAAGGGCATGCAAGTTAAAGGCCGCGTTACCTCGCCGACCTTTGTGATCGCCCGCGTGCACCGCTCCACGGTGGGCGGGCCGGACCTTGTGCACGTGGATGCCTACCGCCTGCTCGATGAAGGCGGTGCTAATTCCGGGGACCCGCTAGGGGAGCTCGACGCGCTGGATTTGGACACGGAGTTGGAAGATGCCGTGATTATCGCCGAGTGGGGCGGGGGACTAGTAGAGCAGATTGCGGAGCGCTACCTATTTATCAGCATCGACCGCGAGCCGGCAGAATATGCCGGCGCAGTAGAGGATGTTCGCCGCTTCACATGGTCTTGGAAAAATGGTGCATAGTACATCGTTCCGCCTTATAGGGGGTTAAGTGATGAATATCCCAGAAAGCAAACTTGATCCGGGTATAACCACTACGTAATTCTATAAAGGTGTTGAATTTTCTCGCCTCAAGTCCTTTGCTATCTCTCTTCGTCATCATGGCGGTGGGTCTAGCGATTGGCAAGATCAAGATCTTCGGCATCTCTCTCGGTGCCGCGGCTGCGATGTTTGTGGCACTGGGTCTATCTACTGCCAATCCGGATATCCAAATTCCACCGCTGGTCTATCAATTTGGTCTGGCGATCTTCGTTTATGCCATTGGCCTCAGCTTCGGGCCTTCCTTTGTCCGCGAGTTTAAAACCCGCGGCTGGAAGCTCACCGTCTTTATGCTGGGCATGTTGGTTGTCTTGGTTGCAGTTGGCTATGGCCTCATCCGTGGCTTTGGCCTGAGCGTGCCAGAGGCCGTCGGCATGTTCGCCGGTTCGCTCTCCTCCACGCCGGGCATGGCCGCCGTGGTGGAAATGGTGGGCGATTCTACCCCGGTCGTTGGCTACTCCTTGGCCTACCCAGGTGCGGTAATCGGCGCGATCCTTGTCGCCGCCATCGGCGCCAAGGTTGTCAAAGCCAACCATGAGGAAGATGCCCGCGCAGAAGGAATGATTCCCGCCGAGCTCGTGGCCAAAGGCGTGCGCCTGACCAAGAACTTCAATGACACCGCTGGCCATATCTACCGCGTTACCGGCCAGACCGTAGTGGCTACTCGTATCATCTCCGATGAGGAACGCCATCGCCTCGCCGTCCCGGAAATGCCACTGTGCGAGGGGGAGGCTTACCTGCTCAATGGCTCCGAAGAGGCCGTCGATAAGGCCATTGAGGTCTTGGGTGAGGAACACCCAGTGGAGCTGACCGAGGAAGCCGGTCTCAAGTACAGTCGCGTTACCGTGTCTAACCCGGAAATTGCCGGTAAGTCTGTCCGCGAGATCAAGGCCCTCGACCACGGCTTTATCATCGCTCGTATCCGTAAGGGTGATAAGGACCTCGTGCCGCACCCGGACACTGTGCTCAACTACTCGGACCGAGTTCGCGTGGTCACCAGCCCGGACCGCCTGCCGTACGTGCGCAAGTACCTCGGTGACTCTGAGGCCGCTTTGGGTAACGCGGACCTGTTGTCCATGGCCATCGGCCTGTCCTTGGGTATGCTGCTTGGCCTCATTCCTATTCCGATGCCGGGCGGTTCCACCCTGCAGCTGGGTTTCGGCGGCGGCCCCGTCGTCGTCGGCCTGCTCTTGGGCTACCTCAACCGTACCGGGCCGTTGAACTGGCAGATGCCATTCCACACCCGTGAGACCTTGTCCAATATGGGCCTTACCTTGTTCCTGGCCGGCGTGGGCACCTCGGCCGGCGCCTCCTTCCGCGATGCCCTGACGGATCCATCTTCCCTGACCATCATGGGCGTGGGCCTTATCATCACCCTGGTCTCCGCCATCCTGATCGGCGTCATCGGCATGCTGGTGCTGAAGCTGAAGTGGGACGAGGCCATGGGCTGTGCGGCCGGTATGACCACCAACCCCGCAGTCTTTGCCTATATTCGTGATCAAACCGGCACCGAGCTGGCCGGCCGCGGATGGGCCACGGTCTATCCCACCACAATTATCGGCAAGATTATTGCCTCGCAGGTATTGCTCTTGCTGTTGCTATAGCGGCAATATCGCGCGTTAATTACTCACCCACAGGGTCGCCCGCCTACACTGGCAGGCACTACCCTGTGGGTTTTGTGTTGCGGTTAACCAGGTAGCATCGGTTGCCAGAACTACCGCCGCCCGCCTGAAACTTAAACATTTTTTCAAGGAGCCATACTCATCCCATGACTAATTTCGCTCGCAACCTCACCGCCGCCATCATCGCCATCTTTATCGTTGTCATGATGGTTCTTCTTGCTTCCTCCACACTGCGCGAGGAAAACCACTTGGAGGGAAACCTCTCCTCCACGTTGTCCAAGGCACCAAATAACTTGGAGGTCATGACCGTCATGCCCACCGATGTCTATGGCGAGGAATACCCCGCGATTGGTTTCATCTGCCCGGGCATGCGCGAAGACAAGGTTAAAGAGGCACAGATCGATACCGAGAACATCACCTTTGAAGACGGTGCGGTGCCGGAAGGCAAGAGCTACGCGGTAGCCATTTCCCAGAGCACTAAGCCCTTCATCGAAGAGCTGGATCCGGAAAAGGTCGAGGTGTGCGAGATGATTGACATGCAGGTCAAGGCCATGGAGCAGCAGGGCCAGAGCCTTGATGGCGGCGTACCCATGATCCAGGGCACCCAGCCGCTGGGCTTCCAGCGCGAGGATGGCACCTGGAAGATGGTTGCCTAATGCGCGTCCTCGCGATCGATACGGCTACCACCGCCCTGGTTACCGGGGTAGTGGATACCGCAACTGGGCAGAGCACCGAGCGCGTGTTGGAGGATACCCGCGCGCATAATGAGCTGCTCATTCCTACCATCACTGAGGTCCTCGCAGAGGCGAGCATGGAGTATTCCGACCTCGAAGCGGTGGTCACCGGCGTGGGCCCGGGTCCATTTACCGGGTTGCGTGTGGGTATGGCGACTGCCTCCGCGCTTGCCGACGCCCTTTCTATCCCCCTCCACGGCATCTGCACGCACGATGCCATCGCGGCCGCCGCCGAGCTCCACCTAGATCCTGCCGCCGCGGCCGACGAGGCGACCGCCTTGGTGGCCACCGACGCCCGCCGCAAAGAGATCTACTGGGCCACTTACCGCGCCACCGACTCCGGTGTGCAGCGCATTTCTGGCCCCGCGGTGACGAAACCGGCCGAACTCGAGGTGGAACTTGCCTCCACCGCGCAGGTCATTATTCCCGACCGCCTTGCTGAGCAGCTCCCCGAGAAGCTCGCCGCCCTGCCGCACCGCGCGGCCCATCCAACCGCAGCGGCCCTCGTTGCCACGGCCGACCTAGAGGCAGAACCGGTTCCCGTCGTACCGCTGTACCTACGCCGCCCAGATGCGGTCCCGCCAAAGCAGCAGCAGCTCTCTGCCGCCATCCCCAAGGTCGAGCTGTGAAGCTGCGCGAGCTGACCCCGGCCGATGCACCTCGGTGCGCCGAGCTGGAAGAGGTCCTTTTCCCAGGCGAAACTCCGTGGTCCAGCCGGATTTTCCGGGAAGAAATGGCCCAGCCCTTCAACTTCTATTTCGGGGTGGAGGGTGCGATCGAGGAACCGGAACCCTTGGAACTCCTAGGCTATGCGGGCATCGGCATGATGGGGCCGGCCGCGGACCCGGAGTTTGAAATCCACACCATCGGCGTCGATCCCACCGCGCAGCGCCGCGGCATCGCGCGGATGATGATGGACAATATCTGCCATATCGCGGATTTCAAGGATGCCCCGGTCTTCCTTGAGGTTCGCGTGGGCAATGATCCCGCTATTGGCCTGTATGAGCGCTACGGCTTTGCCAAGCAGGGGATCCGCAAGAACTATTACCAACCCTCCGGGGCAGATGCGCACGTCATGGTGCGATCGCGCCAGTCCGAGCGCCCAGAAGATAGCCAAGAAGATTAAGGAGCAGTCATGAAGATCATGGGCATCGAGTCCTCCTGCGATGAAACCGGCGTGGGCATCGTCGAGCTGCGCGAGGACGGCCACATGGAAATCATCGCCAATGCCGTTGCTTCCTCCATGGAGCAGCATGCGCGCTTCGGTGGCGTCGTCCCGGAAATCGCCTCCCGTGCCCACCTTGAGGCCATGCCGCAGGTCATGCAGGCGGCGCTGAATGAGGCGGGCATCGAAAAGCCGGATGCCATCGCCGCCACCGTGGGGCCGGGTCTAGCCGGTGCCTTGCTGGTGGGTGCCTCGGCCGCCAAGTCCTATGCCGCGGCTTGGGGCGTGCCTTTCTACGGCGTTAACCACCTCGGCGGCCACGTTGCCGTGGCCAACCTGGAAGGCGAAGAGCTGCCGCACTCGGTGGCCCTCTTGGTCTCGGGCGGGCATACGCAGCTGTTGGAAGTAGAGGCCGTCGGCAAGCCCATGCGCGAGCTGGGCTCTACGCTTGACGACGCCGCCGGTGAAGCCTACGACAAAGTCTCCCGCCTCCTCGGCCTGGGCTACCCGGGCGGCCCGGTGATCGATAAGCTCGCTGCCCGCGGCGAAGCCACCATCGATTTCCCGCGCGGCATGTCCCGCGCCGAGGATCTGCGCGGCCCGCACCGCCACGACTTTTCCTTCTCTGGGCTCAAGACCTCCGTGGCCCGCTATGTGGAGCGCGCCGAAAAGGCAGGGGAGACCATCAGCGTGGAGAATGTCTGCGCCAGCTTTCAAGAAGCAGTGGCCGATGTCCTGACTGCCAAGGCCGTGCGTGCCTGCGAGGACACCGGCGCCCGGGTGCTGCTACTGGGAGGCGGCGTGGCCGCTAATTCCCGCCTGCGCGAGCTGGCTGCCGAGCGCTGCGCCGCCGCTGGAGTAGAGCTGCGCGTGCCGCGCTTTTCCCTGTGCACCGATAACGGCGTGATGATCGCGGCTATCGGCGCGCAACTCATCCACGAAGGCGCCCAGCCCTCTGGTCTCGGCGTTGGCACCGATACCCAGCTGGATGTGGAAGAGCCGCAGTTAACCTAAAGTTCTTCTCGCTCGCGCTGCAGGCGGGGCAGGGGGCCGGTACTCTAAAGAGCGTTCATGCCCTCTTGGCTTTCTGAAGGAGCTTTCTCTCATGACCGTCGGTTTCCTTGTCAACCCTGATCTCACCCGCCGCAAGCTTGAATTCGAGCTGGAGCACGCCAACCAGTTCCTGGGCGGCACCACCGAGGACCGCGTCTCCGTTGTTTTCCAGGAAGATGGCACCACCTATGCCGCGCTCTACAACCCCGAAGCCAAGGCCGAAGGCGCCGAGCCGAACCCGGTAGCCTCCCTGGCGCGCAACGCGGCTGCCACCGGCAACGCTGCTTTCCTGCAGGATCCCATCCGCTCCATCTGCGGCCCCGTCATTTTCGTCGATGCTGAGGGCGAAGACACTACCATCGATGCCGTTATCGAGTCCGTGGAGCAGGGCATTCGGGCAGTGAAGAACTACCGCGAAGACAACCCGGACGAGTACACCCTCTGGCGCGCGGCCGTTATCAACTCCGATAAGAGCCTCTAAACCCCAGCCCCTCACAGGTAGGGTTCAAGCGCTTTTCGCGCGCTCGTAATACGGTGTTCACATTCTTATGGTGTTCTAGGGAGCCGTACCGCTTCTTCTAAGACTCCAAAGGTGAAAACTGTATGCTCCGTTCGTCGCGCTTCGTCGCTTCTTTCGCCACCGCCCTCGCAGTAGGTGGCGCTACCGCCATCGTGCCCGCCACCCCGGCGCTGGCTGCTGACTCGCCCATCTACCGCACCATCCTGCAGCCGGGCGAGGATGAATCCCAGGTCATGGTCACCTGGCGCACCAAGTCCAAGGAAGACGAGGTCCTCGAGGTTACCGGCCCAGAAGGCACCACCACCTTCCAGGCCGACGAGCGCGACTTTGGCGCCTTGCTGTACAAGTCCCAGTTCGCCACCGCTACCGACCTGCAGCCGGATACCGAATATTCCTACCGCGTTGGTTCCGAGGAAGGCGGCTGGTCCGAGCCAGAGACTTTTAACACCGGCTCCAATGGCGATGACTGGTCCTTCCTTACCGTCGCCGACCCGCAGATCGGCGTGGACCTCAAGGTGGATGACCAAGCCGAACAGTGGCGCAAGACCATTGGTCACGCGGCCTCCCACGTGCCGAATGCCAGCATGATCTGGTCCCTGGGTGACCAGGTTGAGGGCTGGGGTGCGCAGGTACCGCAGTACGATGCGTACTTCTCCGCCCCGGAGATTCGTCACATCCCCACCAACACGGTCCCGGGCAATCACGAGACTTATAACCTCACCATGAAGCATCATGATGAGCATTTCTCCAACCCGCATCAGGCGGACGATATCCGGGACCACTACTTCGAGCGCAATAACGTACTCTTCATCGGCCTGGACTCCAATGCTTCTTCCGACGCCGATATCGCCCGACACGAGCAGTTCCTGCGCGAGGCCATCGAATCCCGCGGCGCGGATAATGACTGGATCGTCGTCGGCATGCACCACGGCCCGTACTCCCAGGGCTCGCATCACTTTGATAAGGACGTCACCAACCTGCGCGAGAAGCTCACCCCGGTGCTGTCTGAACTCAATGTCGATGCCGTGCTCTCCGGCCACGACCACATCTACACCCGCAGCCACTTGATGAAGAACAATAAGCCGGTCCTGCCTGAAAAGAAGCCGCAGCGCGGCGACGTGCTCGAGCCCAAGGATGGCGAGGCGCTGTACCTGACCACCACCACCGCGGGCGGTGGCAAGTACTACGACTTCACCGACGTGAATAACAAAAAGCACAAGGGCGCGCGCATGGAGACCATCGATCCAAAGCTTGCCCACGAATCCACCGCCATGTGGCGCCAGGACTACTCCGAGGACTACATGCGCGTGGACGTCTCCGATGACAAGCTCACCTTCACCACCTTCAACGAAGGCGATAACACGCTGGTGGACAAGGTTTCCCTCAAGAAGAAGGATCGCGGCGCTGCGCCTGCCGACGACGCCACTGACCCCGCCGACTCTACCGAGTCCACCGACCCAGACACCCCAGAGGTGCCTAAGGATCCGGAGGGAGGCAGCTCCCTGAGCTCCAGCGATATTTTCGGTGGGCTCAGCTCGAAGAAGTAACTAGCATCGCGCCTGGGTGTGGCGGGTGTGGCTAGCGCTCCGTATGGCGCAGCCACGCCAATACGGCCTTGACCCGTCGGTTGGCGTCCTCGGGCCGAAACCCGAGTTTCATAAACACATTGGAGACATGCTTGCTTACCGCTCCGGCGGTAAGAACGAGCGTGTCTTCAATTTCTTTATTGCTCAATCCTTGGGCCATAAGCCCCAGCACCTCCCGCTCGCGGGCGGTGAGCTGGGCTAAACCAGTACGCCGCGCCGACAGCAGCGCAGTTACGACCTCTGGGTCCACCACGGTGCCGCCGCGGGCGACCTCGTCTAGCGTGCGCACGAATTCTTCTACATCAGAAACGCGCTCCTTGAGCAGGTAGCCAAAGCCGCCGTGCTCCAAGAGCTGGTCGAGGTAGCTTGCCGCTACGTATTGGCTCAGCACCACCACCGGCTGGGTGGGATTGGCGGCACGCAGGTCATGCACGGCGCGCAGACCATCGTCGGTCATGGTCGGTGGCATGCGCACATCGCTGATAATCAGGTCAAAATCTTCCTGCCCGGCAATAGTGCGCAGTTCTTCGGCATCCGTGGCCACCGTAACGCTATGCCCCAAAGCGCTGAGTAGCTGCTCGAGCCCCGCGCGTAGCAGCGCGGAGTCTTCCGCCAGTAGTAGTTTCATTCCGCCTCCTTCAGCGGTAATTCGACCTGCAGCCGACCACCGCGCTCACCCGCAGCAGCGTCATGAGCCGCGGCAAAGCTCACCGTGCCGCCCAGTGCGGCGGCGCGCTCGCGCAGCCCGGCGAGACCGGTGCCCGTCTCAGCTGGCTCCTTGGCCGTGGGACCGAGGTCAGCTCCGGGGCCGGGGCAGGGTCCGGTGCCATTATCAACGATGTCTAGGCGCAACGTCTGCCCGAAAGCAACCGTTACTATCGCCTGGGTGGCCGCGCCATGCTTGGAAGCATTAGTAAGCGCCTCGGCCACCGCGTGGTAAGCCAGCAGGGCAGTGGTCTCATCCACGGAGCGCTCGGTGCCTTCCACGAGTAGTTCGGTCTCCAGCCCGGAGTGGGCGAGGAGTTCGTCGAGGGCGGGGATAAGTCCGGCGTCGAAAAGCACCTGCGGGGCAATGCCACGCACCGTCGCCCGCAGGGAGGCCAAGGCCAAAGAGGCATTATGCTCCGCATCGGCCAAGGCCGGTTGCGCCTCGGGAGGTGCCTGCAATTTCGCCGCGGCCAAGTTGAGCTTGAGCGCAGTGAGGTACTGTTGCGGGCCATCGTGCAGCTCGCGCTCGATGCGGCGGCGCTCGCCGGAGAAGGCATCGATAAGCGTGGCACGCGAGGCCGCCAACTCCTCGGCCGAGGGGCTCAAAGCCAGCCGAGTCAGCGAGGTAGAGGCCAAGACCAACAGGCGGTTAAGCCCTACCAATAAAGCCACCAGCAGCGCCGCGGTGAGCCAGCAGGTAAAGAAAATGAGCGGCCGGTTGGAGGTAGACCACCCACCAAAGAAGAATTCGGTATTTGGCACGAACGGCGCAATTGCCAGCACGCCCGCCGAAAAGCCCACGGCAGTCCACGCGGCAAAGCAGGCAGCCGAAATCAATAGCTGCACAATAAGGTGATAAAACTGCTGCCAATCAAACCACCGGCCTGCGCGCCGAGGTGGGATCTCCACGCCCATCCACCGCGCACCCAACCGGCCGACAAATTCCGCGGCGCGTCCCACCAGGGGAATCCACGGCAGCATCAGCACCGAAACCACCAACGCCGGGATAAATAGCGCGCCGAGGACGAGGCTCCACGCGCAGGCTTTGAGGGTTCGCATAACCCATGAGCCTAGCCGCCTTACCCAGGGTGGGGCAGTAGAGCTAGCTCTACCATTTTCTGGGCGGCCCACTCCATGTCTTTCTTCTGCGCGGCCGAGTGGAATCAAAGGCATGTTAAAAGCAGATAACCTCAGCAAGCGCTACGGCCGCCGCACCGTGCTCAATCGCGTGAATGTGTCCATCGCCCCAGGGGAATTCGTCGCCATCATGGGGCCTTCCGGCAGCGGAAAAACCACGCTGTTGAACCTGCTATCCGGGCTGGATAAGCCCACCTCCGGCCGAGTCAATGCGCCGGGGCGCAAGCAGCGAGCCTTTGTGTTTCAGGACTATAACCTGCTGGAATCCCTCAACGCGCAGCGCAATGCCACCTTGACCGCGCGCTTTTCCGGCCGGCGCCCTGCACGCGGCCAGGTGGCGGAGGTCTTTGACTCGCTCGGCCTTAGCGGGTTGGAGCGCCGCCTGCCCGCGCAGCTTTCCGGCGGGCAGCAGCAACGCGTGGCCGTCGCCCGGGCACTGCTGGCCCAGGCGCCCTATATCTTCGCCGACGAGCCTACGGGCGCGCTTGACGACGCCACCGCAACCACCGTCCTTTCCCACCTGCGCGCCGCCGCCCGCGATGGAGCCAGCGTGGTTATGGTGACTCACTCGCACCTCGCTGCTGAGGCGGCCGACAGGATCATCTCCTTAGAGGAGGTGGCCCATGCTGGTGTGGCTTAAGGACTTACAGTCCAATTGGCTATCGTGGCTGGCCGTGGCGCTGACCCTGGTGGTGTCCTCCGCTTCGTGCACCCTGGCGCTGGCCATGCTGGTGGCTTCCTCCGGGGCCGAAGAGAACCCCGCCGGCCCGCTGGGTGGCACGGTGCTCGGCATGGCCCTGTGCGTGGTGGTGTTGGTGACGCTATCGCAGATGCGCCTTATCATCGCTGAGCGCGAGCCGGTCTACCGTTCTTGGCGCATGGTGGGCATGCCCGGATGGATGATTATTGCCTTCATTCTGGGCCAAGTCGCTGCGGTCAGCGCGACTGCCGGTTTTCTCGGCGTGCTGCCGGCCCGACCTCTGCTTGCGCCGTGCGTGCGTGCTCTGCGCAGCGACAGTATCCCCATGCCGGATATCGCCATTACCGGTCAGGTCACCGCCATTGCGGTAGCCGTCTGCACGTCCGCGGCCGTGGTGGGGGCGCTGCCTCCACTGCGCCGCGTGTTCCGGCCGCGTACTCCCGCACATCCGGCGTGGCTTCTGGTGAAATTCGCGCTTGCGGCCGCGGCCATCGGCGGCACGGTCTACGGGTGCCTGCACATCGATGACCCCGGCGACCTCCTCTCGGCCGAGATGGGGCTTGTCATCCTCGTTGTCGTCTTCTTACCTTGGCTCATGCCCGGCATCGACCAATGGACCCGCGCGGCCGGCATCGCTGGGGCCAACGTGCGGGTGCGCCGGCACTTTTCTACCCCACACATCGTGCCGTGGGTGCTCATCGGCGGCTTTATCGTCGCCGTCGGCTCGGGCCTGCGCTTTGGAAACGACGCAGGCGCCGGCGGCACCTTGTCCTCGTGGCAGGTCTTCGTCGCCCTTTTAGGGCCGGTCTTTGCCCCCAGCATCGTGGGCGCCGTGCTTACCTCACTGCTCATGCGCGGGCGCATCGACTCCGATATTCGCGGCCTCACCCTGGCCGGCGCCACCCCCTTGGCCTGGGCGCGCGTGCAAGTGGGGGAGGCGGCGTGCCTCACCCTGACTGCGGCCGGCGTGGTCTGGGCGCTGTGCTTGGCGACGCTCCTCCCTCTCCACCACCTGCTCACCCCACAGGTTTCCTTCGGCCGAACGCTGGTAGACGAGCTGTGGTGGTCGGCTTTCGCCGTGATTTTTGGTGCCATGTTTATCGCCGTGGGCGTCGTCAAGCTGGCGCTGGCCGGCTTTGTCCACGCCGGGCAACGAGAGCGCTGAAAGGATCGCTGAGGGCGTAGGAATGTGGGCCGGGTCATTGTTGAGGGTTAGCAGTCACGAGGGTAGAGTGCTAATCAGGTTGTTTGACCCACAGTTGTTCACCCGCGACGACGGCTGTGCTGGACATCCACAACCGGCACGCGCGCGCCATACCGGCGCGCATACGAACACTACGGAGGAAACATCATGGCAAACATTAAGCCTCTCGAGGACCGCGTCCTCGTACAGATCGTAGAAGCTGAAACCACCACCGCTTCCGGCCTGGTTATCCCGGATTCCGCCAAGGAAAAGCCGCAGGAAGCTACCGTCGTTGCAGTAGGCCCAGGCCGCACCAACGACAAGGGTGAGGTCACCCCGGTAGGCGTCAACGAGGGCGATACCGTGGTCTTTTCCAAGTACGGCGGCACCGAGCTGAAGTACAACGGTGAGGAGTACCTGCTGCTGTCCTCCCGTGACCTGCTCGCCGTCATCGAGAAGTAGGCCCACTTATGGCAAAGCTTATTGCATTCGACCAAGAAGCCCGCGAGGGAATCCAGCGTGGCGTCGATACGCTGGCTGATGCCGTCAAGGTCACCCTCGGCCCGCGCGGCCGCAACGTCGTGCTGTCCAAGGCTTTCGGTGGCCCCACCGTCACCAATGACGGCGTGACCATCGCCCGTGATATTGACATCGAGGAGCCCTTCGAGAACCTCGGCGCGCAGCTGGTCAAGTCCGTTGCGGTCAAGACCAATGACACCGCAGGTGACGGCACCACCACCGCTACCTTGCTGGCCCAGGCGCTTATCTTCGAGGGCCTGCGCAACGTAGCGGCCGGTGCCAACCCCATCGAGCTCAACCGTGGCATCGCGGCGGCGGCCGAAAAGGCCGTCGAGGAGCTCAAGGCCCGCGCCACCGCGGTCAACTCCTCCTCTGAAATCGCCCAGGTAGCCACCGTCTCCTCCCGCGACCCGGAGGTTGGCGAGATGGTTGCCGGCGCCATGGACAAGGTGGGCAAGGACGGCGTTGTCACCGTCGAGGAATCCCAGACCATCGACTCCGCCGTCGACGTCACCGAGGGTATTTCCTTTGACAAGGGCTACCTTTCCCCGTACTTCGCTACGGAGGAAGAGACCTGCCACGCCGTGCTGGATGACGCCGCAGTATTGCTCGTCCGCAACAAGATCTCCTCCCTGCCGGACTTCCTGCCGCTGCTGGAGAAGATCGCCGAGACCAACCGCCCGACCCTCATCATCGCGGAGGACATCGAGGGCGAGCCGCTGCAGGCGCTCGTCGTCAACTCCATCCGCAAGGTGCTCAAGGTCGCGGCCGTGAAGGCTCCGTACTTTGGCGAGCGTCGCAAGGGATTCATGGATGACCTGGCCGTCGTTACCGGCGCCACCGTCATCGACCCAGAGGTGGGCGTCAACCTCAACGAGGCTGGCCTTGACGTGCTCGGTTCTGCCCGCCGCGTGACCATCACCAAGGATGACACCGTCATCGTCGATGGCGGCGGCACCGCTGAGGCAGTAGAAGAACGCCGCGAGCACATCCGACGCGACATCGAGCGCACCGATTCCACCTGGGACAAGGAAAAGCTCGAGGAGCGCCTGGCTAAGCTCTCCGGCGGCGTGGCCGTCATCCGCGTTGGTGCGGCTACCGAGACCGAGGTCAACGAGCGCAAGCTGCGCGTCGAAGACGCCATCAACGCTGCCCGCGCGGCCGTTGAAGAGGGTGTCATCGCCGGCGGCGGCTCCGTGCTGGTCCAGATTTCTAAGGAACTCGAGTCCTTCGCTGAGGGCTTCGAGGGCGAGGCTAAGGTCGGCGTTCTCGCCGTCGCCCGCGCCCTGACCCGCCCGGCCTACTGGATCGCCGAAAACGCTGGCCTCGACGGCGCCGTCGTCGTCTCCCGCGTTGCCGAGATGTCCAACGGTGAGGGCTTCAACGCCAATACCCTGGAGTACGGCAACCTCATCGATAACGGCATTATCGACCCAGTCAAGGTCACCCACTCGGCCGTGGTCAATGCCACCTCCGTGGCCCGTATGGTTCTTACCACCGAGGCCTCCGTGGTGGAAAAGCCACAGGAAGAGCAGCCTGCTGACGCCGGTCACGGTCACCAGCATTAAACCTTCCCAACAACGCCCGCCCCGCTTGCCGCGTGGCGGGTTTTGTTGTGCCTAGACTAGGGCCGTGGAATACATCAAGGTCACCGGCGCGCGCGAAAACAACCTGCGCGATATCTCCCTGTCTATCCCCAAGCGCCGGCTCACCGTCTTCACCGGTGTATCCGGCTCCGGCAAATCCTCCTTGGTCTTCGACACCATCGCGGCCGAGTCCCAGCGGCTTATCAACGAGACCTACCCTGGCTTCGTGCAGGGGTTTATGCCATCGTTGGCCCGGCCGGACGTCGATAAGCTAGAGCATCTCACGGCCGCGATCGTGGTGGGCCAGGAGCCTATGGCCGCCTCATCCCGCTCTACCTTTGGCACCGCTACCGATATCACTGCCATGCTGCGCGTGCTGTACTCGCGCATGGCCACCCCGCGCGCCGGCGGCCCGGCGGCCTACTCCTTTAATGTGCCCTCCGCCTCCGGCCAGGGCACCATCGAGGTCAACGGCACCAAGGAGGTGCGCCGGTTCGAGCGCACCGGCGGCATGTGCCCCGAATGCGAGGGCACCGGCCGCGGCGAAAATCTGCGATACTCTGTGCACTGTCGGCCTAGGGTATGCCACCCTAGGCCAGCCGCTATCTACTTTGTCCGGCGGCGAGCGTCAGCGCCTCAAACTTGCGGCGCACCTGAGCGATAAGAAATCCACCGCTGATGTGCTGATCCTCGATGAGCCCACCACCGGCCTGCACCCAGCGGATACCGCGCGGATTCTGGCGCTGCTGGATGAGCTGGTGGACTCCGGACATACCGTCGTCTGCATCGACCACAATCTGGCCGTTCTCGCGCATGCGGATCACGCCCTCGACTTGGGCCCCGGCGCCGGTTCGGCCGGCGGCCAGCTTGTCTTTAGCGGCACCCCGGCCGATTTAGCCGAGCAGCAAGACTCAGTGACGGGGCGCTTTCTTGCCGACGCCCTCGTCTCCTCCTAACCTTCTGCCTTAAGCGTTGACCGGCGCGGCGGCGCGGCGGCGTTGGCGCAGTGCAACGACACGCTCGGATTCGCTCATGCCGCCCCAGACGCCGTAAGGCTCGGCGGATTGCAGGGCATGCTCGCGGCACAGATCAATGACCGGGCAGGAATTGCAGATGGCCTTGGCACGGTTCTCGCGCTGGGCGCGGGCACGGCCGCGCTCGCCATCTGGGTGATAAAATACGTCTGAGTTTTCTCCGCGGCAGGCGCCTTGTAGCTGCCAATCCCACAGGTCAGCGGTGGGACCGGGAAGCAAATGAGGCTGAGACACGTTACTTAGCTCCTTTGTAAGGGCGAGAATTCTTGTGGGGCTTCCGCAGCGTTACGGGAAGCAACCTCACGTAGTGTTTCGCGCGTGGGTTAACGATGGGTTACCTATTTTTGACTTTTAGGTATTCTTCCCCAGCTCACCCCTCCGGCACTGCTGTTTACCAGCGGAAACAACAAAGGTTAACGGTTTGTGAATTTTCTGCCGCTCGGGTTGCGCAGGCGCTGGGGCCGCGCGTCGCCTTTGCATAAACTTCCCGTGTGCCAATATGGTTAGTTACCGGTTTAAAACATGTCAGAGGGTGCATACGTGAGTGATAAGGAACAGGAGCTAGCGGATCTCGTCCCGCATGCCGTCGACGGCAGCCGTCGAGCGCTGCAAAAAGTCCTGCGGATCATTCACCCGCAGGTGCTGCGCTACTGCCGCGCCCGCATCGGCGGCGGCCGCCAACCTACCGCGGAGGATGTAGCCCAAGAGATCTGTCTTGCAGTGGCCACCTCTATTGGCTCCTACGAGGACAAAGGCCGCCCGTTTATGGCCTATGTCTACGGCATCGCGTTCAATAAGGTCACCGATGCCCACCGCGCCATGGGGCGCGATAAGTCCACCCCTACCGAAGAAATTCCGGAAGACTCCGCGCATGACGCAACCCCTGAAGAGTGGGCATTGGAGGCCGACGGTAGTAACAGAATGCGCGCCTTGCTCGATACGTTAAGTGACAAGGCGAAAAACATCGTTATTCTGCGTGTGTTCAACGGTTTGTCGGCAGAAGAGACCGCGGAAATTGTGGGTTCCACCCCAGGTGCGGTTCGTGTCGCACAACACCGAGCACTCGCTCAATTGCGAAAGGCTCTCCAAGCCGCCCAGGAAACTGCGCGCTAAGGGCCTAGAGGCCGACTCTTACAGCAGATATCTCTTAATAGAAAGGAAGGGGGAGAGACACCATCATGGCACCGAAGCACCACGGCGATAATGCCGGCCTAGCAGACCAGCTCCAGCCCTTGGTAGATGATGATGCATTCCTCACCGAGCTTTCGAAGGGAACTAACCCTTCCGACGGCCAGGATGACCTGGCGGAGCTGCTGCTGGAGTTAAAGGGGGACGTCGACAAGCAGATGCCTCCAGCCCCGCTGGTAGAAGGCGCCGATGCTGAGCCTGAGGTCATCGACCTAGGCCAGGCCCGCAAGCGCCGCCGTGGCGGCCCGTTCGTACATGGGCTCATCGGTGCGGCGGCCGCAACTCTAGTCATCGCTGGAGCCGGTGGAGCCATGCTGCACGCCGGAACCTTTGATAAGGGCGATAAGACCCGCAATGTAGAGCTGGCCGGCACGCTGGAAGAGATGGAATCTCGCGCGGCCGAAGGCGATATTGAAGGCGCCCGCGAACTAATGAAGGACGCCCGCGCCAAGCTGGATGAAGCCGAAGGTAAGGAAGAAAAGGCCATCGCCGCTAACCGTGAGGCCGAACAAAAGCGCTCTGCGCACCCGAAGCCCACCCCGCACACCGTTACGGAGACCGCCACCGAAACCGTGGCGGAAGAAGCCTCTCAGCCGGAGCAGCGGCCGGAACCGGCCACCGTGACCGAAACGCAGTACGCCACCGAAACCGTGGTAGTCACTGAGCAGGCCCAGCAAAACCCGCAGCCTAATCCCAACGTTGAGGACGAGCCTACGACCACCATCGAACTGGGCCAGCAACAGCAGTAGTAGCTAGCGGCCCTCCAGGCCATCCAAGTAGCCCAAGGCATAGTCCCAGGGCACGTAGCGGGAGGGATCTGGCTCGGCGCCCGGCTCATGCACGGGCGCTAGCTCCCCTTCGAGCGTAGCGCGCATATTAGCGGCCATAATATCCCACTCATAGAAGTGGTTCTCCTGGCAATCCTCGCACAGGAAGAAGATGCCATCGATGCCGCGTGGGCCGAGGATGGAGGCGAATTTCTGCACCAGCGCGAGGTCGTGGATGATGGCGATCCGGTCGTCGTCGGTAAGCGGCATGACCTGCTCGTCCTCCTCCAAGAAGGAGGCTGGGTCATTCGGGTCGTCGGCGAAAGGATCGCGGGGCATATTGGCGAAGAAGTTCACGCCTGCGAGCCTATTGAACTTGCTCGCCCGAGGCAATTTACCCCTGCCCAAATGGTGTCTTCGGCCGGCAACGCACTACAGTTGGGTTAGCCGCTAAACCTGTTAAGGAGAGACCTCGATGAGCGAGAACCGTATTCATACTGGTGGAGATGACCCGAACAAGGTAGCCCTGCGCGGCCTGACCTTTGACGATGTGCTCCTTTTGCCCGCCGAATCCAATATCGTGCCCTCCGAGGTCGATACCGGCGCGCAATTTACCCGCAATATCCGCCTCGGCGTTCCGCTTGCCTCGGCCGCCATGGATACCGTGACCGAGGCCCGCATGGCCATTGCCATGGCCCGCCAGGGTGGCATCGGCGTGCTGCACCGCAACCTTTCTACCGAGGACCAGGCCGAGCAGGTCGAGATTGTGAAGCGCTCCGAGTCCGGCATGGTCACCGACCCCATCACTGCGCGCCCGGATATGACCATCGGGGAAGTAGACGCGCTGTGCGCCCGCTTCCGTATTTCCGGCCTGCCGGTGGTAGACGAGGACGGCACCCTGATGGGCATTTGCACCAACCGCGATATGCGCTTCGAGCCTGACTTTGACCGCAAGGTCAGCGAGGTCATGACGGCCATGCCGCTTGTTGTTGCGCGCGAGGGTGTATCTAAGAAGGAAGCCCTCGAACTGCTTTCGGCCAATAAGGTGGAAAAGCTGCCCATCGTCGATGCGGATAATAAGCTCACCGGTCTGATCACCGTCAAGGACTTTGTCAAGACCGAGCAGTATCCCAACGCGTCCAAGGACTCGGCCGGCCGCCTGTTGGTTGCGGCCGGCATCGGTACCGGCGAGGAGTCCTACCAGCGCGCCGCCGCGCTTGTCGACGCCGGCGTGGACGCCCTCGTCGTCGACTCCGCCCACGCCCACAACAACCGCGTGCTGGAAATGGTCTCCCGCGTACAAAAGGATTTCGGTTCCAAGGTCGATGTCATCGGCGGTAACCTCGCCACCCGCGAGGCCGCACAGGCAATGATCGATGCCGGCGCCGACGCCATCAAGGTCGGCATCGGCCCGGGTTCCATTTGCACCACCCGCGTCGTCGCCGGCGTGGGCGCGCCGCAGATTACGGCCCTGATGGAGGCCGCCGCAGTAGCTGGCCCGGCCGGTGTACCGGTTATCGGCGATGGTGGCATGCAGTACTCGGGCGACGTCGCCAAGGCTCTGGCGGCTGGCGCCGATACCGTCATGCTGGGCTCCATGTTTGCCGGTACCACCGAAGCCCCCGGTGACATCGTGGTCTACCAGGGCAAGCAGTACAAGCGCTACCGCGGCATGGGCTCCATGGGCGCCATGCAGGGCCGCGGACTTTCCGGCGAGAAGCGCTCCTACTCCAAGGACCGCTACTTCCAGGCCGATGTGCGCAGCGAGGACAAGCTGGTTCCGGAAGGCGTCGAGGGCCGCGTGCCCTTCCGCGGCGATATCGATGCCATCGTGCACCAGATTATCGGCGGATTGCGCGCTTCCATGGGCTATACCGGCTCCGCCACCCTGGCCGAGTTGAAGACCAAGCGCTTCGTCCAAATCACCGCCGCGGGCCTAAAGGAATCCCACCCGCACCACTTGCAGCAAATCGCAGAAGCACCAAACTACCGCTAGGAATATCATGCGTGAATACGCCGAAATCGGCATCGGCCGCGAGGCCCGCCGCACCTTCGATCTAGAGCAACTATCCATCGTGCCGCAGCGCCGCACCCGTTCCTCCAAGGACGTGGACACCACCTGGCACATCGACGCCTATACCTTCGACATCCCCTTCGTGTCCCACCCCACCGATGCGCTCGCCACCCCTGAGTTCATCATCGAGATGGGCAAGCAAGGTGGCCTCGGCGTCATCAATGCCGAGGGCCTGTGGGGTCGCCACAAGGACCTCGAGGGCGCCCTGGCCCGCATTTACTCGCAGCCGGGCGATAACTCCATCATCCAGGAGCTGCACGCCGCCCCGCTTGACGACGCCCTCCTTACCGAGCGCATCTCCCAAGTCCGCGACTCCGGAGTTACCGTTGCTGTGCGCGTTTCTCCGCAAAATGCTCGCGAGATGGCCCCGAAGGTCATCGCGGCCGGTGCCGAGTTGCTGTTTATCCAGGGCACCCTGGTCTCGGCCGAGCACGTGGCTACCGGCGGTGAGCCGCTGAACCTCAAGGAGTTCATTGGCTCGCTGGACGTTCCCGTCATTGCCGGCGGAGTTACCGACTACACCACCGCGCTACACCTGATGCGTACCGGCGCGGCCGGCGTCATCGTAGGCGCGGGGGTGACCACCAACGCCGAGACCGTGGGCATCGACTCGGCCATGGGCACTGCGATTGCCGACGCCGCCGCAGCCCGCCGCGACTACCTCGACGAGACCGGCGGCCGTTATGTCCACATCATCGCCGATACCGAGTTCGAAAACTCCGGCAATATTGCCAAGGCTTTTGCCTGCGGCGCTGACGGTGTTGCTCTCGGCCCACTGCTTGCCCAGGCCCGCGAGGCCGGCGGCAAGGGCTGGTACTGGCCCGCCACGGCCGGCCACCCGCGTTTCCCACGCGGTTTCGTTCAGTTCTCCGGGGCCGATACCGACTTGGACGTTGATTTCCTCACCACCGGTACCCCGGCCGAAGCCGCCGAAGAGTCGGCCGCCCCGTCGCTGGAAACCGTGCTGCACGGTCCCTCCAGCGAGCCCTTCGGCCGCACCAACCTGGTCGGCGCGCTGCGCCGTTCCATGGCCAAGTGCGGCTACACCGACTTGAAGTCCTTCCAGAAGGTCGAACTCGCCGTGCGCTACTAATCCGCGCGAGAGTCCCCGACGCGGCTGTGCCTTCTTGGCGCAGCCGCGTTTCTTTGTCTCAGGGCTTCCTTCGCCGCCGAACAGATACCAGTTGGCGAGGTAGGAGAGTGGTTAGGAAACCAATTGCCAGCCGCCCTCACGCCTCCACGTGGTCTTGCCCGTCATCGGCCGCCATTGCCCTGCGTTGTGGACTGGGCACACACGTACTCCCGCGGGATTGAGCTCTACAACCTTTTCTTCGCCGCTCGCGCGTAGAACCACCGAATTTTGCGCTACTTCTGGATGCCCCACGCGCTCTGCCTGCTGCGTGCCGCACAATGGAACCCACTCATCCCACTCGCTTCCAAAGACTTCCGCGGCCGGAAGCGTCACCTGTTGCGGGCCTTGTTCATCCAGCGCAGACGCCACCTCGGCCGTAGTTGGGGTGGCGTCACAACCGCACAACAACAGCCCCGCGGCGAGCACAATAGTCAAGCGCTTCATAAGCTATCAGTTTAGTGGGTTAGACTATGGGGCGTGACTAAGCCAAATACTACCCCGCGCCCCGTCCTCGTTGTGGACTTTGGCGCTCAGTACGCGCAGCTTATTGCCCGTCGCGTGCGCGAGGCCAAGATTTACTCCGAGGTTGTCCCCAACTCCGCTTCTGTAGAGGAAATTAAAGCAAAGGATCCAGCCGCTCTCATTTTGTCGGGTGGACCTTCTTCCGTATATGCCGATGGCGCCCCGGCCCTCAAGCCGGAGCTACTTGAGCTCGGCATTCCGGTTTTCGGCATTTGCTACGGCTTCCAGGCCATGAACCATGCGCTTGGTGGCACTGTCTCTTCCACCGGCGAGCGTGAGTACGGCCGTACCGATATGAATGTTAAGGGCGGTGTACTTCACGAAGGCCTGGAGGCTACCCACAAAGTGTGGATGTCCCACGGCGATGCCGTATCTGCCGCTCCCGAAGGCTTTGAGGTTACTGCTACTTCGGCCGGTGCTCCCGTTGCCGCTATGGAGTGCCCAGCCAAGCAGATGGCCGGCGTGCAGTACCACCCTGAGGTGCTCCACTCGCCGCACGGCCAAGAGGTGCTTACCCGTTTCCTTACCGAGATCGCTGGCCTAGAGCAGAATTGGACGGCCGATAATATCGCCGAGCAGCTCATCGCGGATGTCCGCGCGCAGGTGGGCGAGGAAGGCCGCGCTATTTGTGGTCTGTCCGGCGGTGTAGATTCCGCTGTGGCGGCCGCACTGGTGCAGCGTGCCATTGGTGATCGCCTCACCTGTGTCTTTGTTGACCACGGCTTGCTGCGTGCCGGCGAGCGCGAGCAGGTAGAAAAGGACTTCGTTGCCTCCACCGGCGCGAAGCTGGTGACTGCGGATGAGCGCGCCGCCTTTCTAGATAAGTTGGCAGGCGTTAGCGACCCAGAAGCCAAGCGCAAGGCCATCGGTGCGGAGTTTATCCGTTCCTTTGAGCGCGCGGTTGCAGGCGTGCTTGACGACGCCCCTGCAGGCTCCACCATCGACTACCTCGTTCAGGGCACTCTGTACCCGGACGTCGTCGAGTCTGGCGGCGGCGATGGCACGGCGAATATTAAGTCTCACCACAATGTCGGCGGTCTGCCAGATGACGTGGAGTTCGAACTGGTTGAGCCGTTGCGCCTGCTGTTTAAGGACGAGGTGCGTGCCGTCGGCCGCGAGCTGGGTCTGCCGGAAGAGATCGTTAGCCGCCAGCCATTCCCAGGCCCGGGATTGGGTATCCGCATCATCGGTGAGGTAACCGAGGAGCGCTTGGAAACCCTGCGCGAGGCAGACCTCATTGCCCGCACCGAGCTGACCAATGCCGGCCTGGATGACCAGATTTGGCAGTGCCCGGTAGTACTGCTGGCCGATGTCCGCTCCGTTGGCGTGCAGGGCGACGGCCGCACTTACGGCCACCCGATCGTGCTGCGCCCAGTGTCCTCGGAGGACGCCATGACCGCGGACTGGACTCGCTTGCCGTACGAGGTGCTGGAGAAGATTTCTACCCGCATCACCAACGAGGTTAAGGACGTCAACCGCGTGGTCTTGGACTGCACCTCCAAGCCACCGGGAACCATCGAGTGGGAGTAAAACGGCATGCGTAGAAGGCGCTCAGTCTAGTGCTGAGCGCCTTTCGCTCGTTTTGGCGCCGGCGTTTACTCACGCGGGGTAAACGGTGGCCGCCACACAATGCGCCCGCCCACCCGCTCGAGGCGGCCGCGCCGAGGTGGGGCGTTGGGGTCATCGTCGTTGACACCATTATGGTAAGCGCAGCACATGACCAGGTTTTTCATATTCGTCTCCCCGCCATTGCTCCACGCCTTGAGGTGGTGAACTTGGGAGAGGTCGGCCGGTTGGTTGCAGCCCGGCCAGGCGCAGCGTGGATTTTCTGCAGCGGCCATAATGCGCTGCTTGTCATTGGCCACGCGCGCCGTGCGGTAGAGATTGACTGGACCTTCTTCGGGGTGCACGAGCGTGACGTAGCCGGTTTCTTTGTCGCCAGCAAAGCCGACGTCGTTGAGCACGCGGCGTAGATATTCGGTGCCGGTGATGGTGGCGCCATTGGTCAGATCGAGCTCGATATCATCGCCGCGGCCGTCGCGGATGCGGATGAATTTGTCTAACGGCACGATGGCATTGGTCACCACTTCTGCCCGCGCGGCCGCAGCTTGGTCAAAGAAGATCTTTTCTACCGCCTCGAGCGATTGCTTTCCGGTCGCGGCCAGCGCTGCGTTGAGATCCGCGATGAAACTAGAGGTTCCGGTGATGGCAAGCGTCCAGTAATCATTGGGGCGTCGGTAAGTGCGCACGCCTGGGCTTACGGTGTCGTCTTTCATCTCACGCAGGCGCCGTCGGGCGTGTTTAAGGATGCGGCTCATCGAGCCGGTCATCGCGCAGCATTCCGCGCGCAGCTGCCAGGCCTGCTTTTTGCTGGGCGCGCGGTTAACAATGCGCTCGAGGGCCGTAAGGGTGGCGATGGAGTGGGTGTTGCGGCGGGCGTCGGCAATAGCGCGGCGCTGCAGGCGCGTAAATTTGGTGCGGCCGAAGTAGCTTTCGCACAAAAGCAGCAGGTCGGCGGCGATGGCATCGGGCGCGCCGCGGTCCATGAGCTCGGACCCGGACATGCCTTGGCACCCGGCGATGATATCCATGCCAGGGCCCAAGGCGGTGAGGTAGGTCTCGAGTGCGTTCATGCCTGCAACGCTACGGTGCGCGCCTGCACCGGCGCAGGGCCGGCGCAATCGCTACGGCCGATTCTGTGGATAACCCGCCCTGCATACCCGCCGTGGGCCGGAAAAGCTGTGGATAACCCCGAAAAGTGTCGTATAGATTAGGCAAACGCGAGCCGGCGCGTGCCATCCACATGGGGGAAGACGAAAAAGCTCAGCCCAAAGACCACTAGCCACACCAGACCGGCGCCCCATGCGGGCAGGGCCACGATGGGCGCGAGCATCACCATAAGCCACAAGACCATAAGCGGCACGAGCTGTGCGATGGTGGGAACCAGAGTGACGTTGCGCTTGTCGGCATAAGCGCGCATCGCGCGGCGGTAGGGGTGGGCAAAGACGAGAACGAAGGCCGCCACGAGGCATACGAGCGCCCCAACCAGTGCGGCAAAGATATGCGCGCGGCTAGCCAAGAGTGCCACGGCCGCACCGATGAGGATGGACGAGCCCAAACGCACCCAAGGCGGGGTAGGAATGGGTGTGGTGTGCTCGCGCATGGCGCCGTAGGCAGCGTTGAAGTTCATGCCGCTAAGGCTACCATTCGAACATACACTTGCATGTGTCCGGGTGAGGGTTCATACTATTCGGGTGAGTCAAACGAGCGTTCGCCTAGAAAAAGCGGTGGCCGGGCTAAGTAGGTCGGACCGCGTGGCGATGCTGCGTAGCCGCATGCGCGCTATGGAGCGCGGCCCGGAAGAAGGGCTGGTAGATACGCTCCCTGGCCTGGCCCGCTTGCTTCCTGCAGGTGGGCTGGCGCGCCGGCAGGTGGTGCACTGTGCGAACTGTCCGGCGCTGGTGGTGGAGCTTATCTGCCACCTCACCGCCCGTGGCGGGCATGTAGGCGTGGTGGGGTGGCCGGATTTGCTACTCGCACAAGTGGCCGAGGAGGGTGCTATTGAACGCGTGGTAACCGTGCCGGATCCGGGCTTGGAATCCTGGATGGTGGCAGGAGTATTGGCGGAAGGGCTAGACCTTGTTGTCCACCATGGGCCGCCCGGCGAGGTGAGCCCTACCAAGGCTCGGCCGGTGCTGGCGAAGGTGCGCGGCGGGCGTGCGGCGGTACTCACGATAGGAACCCGGCTGCCCGGCACGGCGGTGGGGATAGGAGCGCGGGTGAGTGCCTATCGGGGCGTCGGCAAGGGCAGCGGGCGCATTCGCGGCGTGGACATGGACGTGGAGGTGACCTCGAAGCAGGGGGCCTCGCGCGGGGTGCTCACGGTGGGGCAGCGCCGCCGGTTGGAGGCCGTATGAGGGTAGCGGCCGTGTGGTTTCCGGATTGGCCCATCCAGGCTGCCGGCGGGCAGGGTCCTATGGTAATTGAGCGCAATCACGCGGTGGCGGTGTGCGATAGGAGGGCGCGCCGGGCGGGCGTGCGGCGCGGGATGCGCCTGCGCCAGGCCCAAGCGCTGTGCCCCGAGGCTGCAGTGGTGGAGGCCAATCCGGATCGGGATGGTGCGGCGTTTGCGGAGGTCGCGGCCGGCTTAGATGCGGTGGCGTCCTCGGTGGAGGTGTTGCGCCCGGGCCTGGCGATTGTGGATGCGGGCGCGGCTCTGCGCTACCACGGAGAGAAGGCATTAGAGATGCTTGTCGACGCCTCTTCGTACGCCGGCTTCGACTCCACCCTCGGCGTCGCCGATGAGATTGCCACGGCCGTCATCGCGGCCCGGCACCGTGGTGTGGGCGCAGTGGTGCCGGAGGGCGGCTCGCGGGAGTTTTTGGCCACCCAGCCCGTAGGTGTGCTGGCGGCCGATGAGGCCTTGGGCTTTGAGGCTGGGTTTATCGCACAGCTGGATAAGCTGGGTGTGCGACGCCTGGGCGACTTAGCCGCGCTGCCGTTTAAGCAGGTAGCTACCCGGTTTGGTGAGTCGGGCCGGCGTGCGCACGAACTGGCCCAAGCCCGTGCGGATAGGCGCGTGGCCCCAGAGCTGGCGCGTCCAGACCTGGCCGTGGAAATGGAAGAGCGCATCGAGCGCGTGGATGCGGCGGCGTTCGCGGCTCGCCAACTCGCGGCTCGGCTGCATGCCCGCTTGGAGGAGGCCGGCAAGGTGTGCCTGCGGCTGCGCGTGGTGGCGGAGTTTGACACCGGTGAGGAGCTGGCGCGGGTATGGCGCACGCAGGAAGCGCTGACGGAGCAGGCCACCGCGGACCGGGTGCGCTGGCAGCTCGATGGCTGGCTCACGCGCGCTACTGGTGAGGGCGCGGCCATCCGCCGCCTAGCGCTGGAGCCGGTGGAGGTTGCCGCCCCGTCCGCCACCGGCCTCTGGGGTGGGGAAGGCTCGCAGGAGCAGGTCAAACGCGTGATCGCCCGCGTGCAATCGCAGCTGGGGGTGGATCGTGTGCTGCAGCCGCGGGCGGTGGGCGGCCGTGGGGTGGCCGAGCGCATCGAGTACGTGCCCTATGGCGAGCAGCGTGACGCACCGCCGCGGGGCGAGTGGCCCGGCCGCATTCCCGCGCCCCTGCCTGCACGGCTGGGCGGTGGGCCGAACCACCCGGCCGCGCGCATTCGGCTTATCGACGCCGCCGAGCGACCCGTCTTCGTTACCGCCGAAGCCCTCCTCTCCAGCGTGCCGGTGGCCTTGGGCTGGGGTGCGCATCGTTTCCGTGTGCTGGGCTGGGCCGGACCCTGGCCGGTGGATACGCAGTGGTGGACCGATACTCCACAGCACGTAGCGCGCCTGCAGGTGGTGGGCCAAGCCGAGTACGAAGAGCATCAACGGGCCTGGCTCTTGGTATGGTCCGGCGGCCGCTGGCGGGTTGAGGCGACCTATTAATCGCGAATATCGACCACGAGGCGAGTGGGGTTATCGAGCACCTGCACGGAATAAGGCTTGCGAGAGGTCATGCCGATGACAAATTGGCAGCGGCCCTCGTAGGTGCCGCCATTGACCACTTGGGTGACAATTCCTTCCGTAGGGGCATCCACCACGCCGATGCGGGGATCGTCCTTGCCTGCCTCGAAGGGATAGACCACGCCGTCGATATTGACATTGAGTGCGGTCTCGCCGGAGTAATCAATGGTCTTGCCGGAGCCTTGCTGCGTAGGCGTGTCAGCGTAGTCCACAAACCAACCGGGGGTGCCGCCGCCGTCGAGTTCGAAGACGACGCGCTCGAAGCCTTCGTGCTGGCCGATGCGCACGTCGGTCACCATGAGCTCGGAGGGGGCCTGCGGCCGGAGGGTTTTCATCTCCATATTGGCCTGGCCTAGCGGATTGAGCCGGGAGTTATCCGCAGATGCAGCCATGGTGGTGCGGTCCGTCTCGTGGGCGGCGCAGCCGCTGAGAGAAGCAGCGACGAGAAGCGTTGCGGCGAGACGGACTTTCAACATGTCCCCTAGGTTATATTTTCGGCCGTGAACTGTATAGCTGAGGGGGTACTTCGTGGCCGAATTGTTGCCAAGGGTGTGAGCTGAAAAGCAGAAAGGTTAGGCTTAGGTATATGACCGAGTTCTGTTCAGATATCCAGGTAGAGCCGCTGCCAGGCACGGCAAAGAAGGAATCCGTCTATGTGCTTTTCGAGTGGCCGGGCGGATGGTCGCGAGACGTGCTTGACGGCGATACCTTTGGGCCGGAGCTCACGGCGCAGCTTAACTCCAAGCTGAAGGGCGCGGCAGGGCTGCAGCTTATTCGCCGGCCGGGCCGCGATGGCCGCCAAGTAGGCAAGATGCACCGCTGCTACCTGGTGTGGGCCGAGCAGGGCGTGATGGAACTCGTGCTGCTGACGGGCCCGGAGAAGATCCTCGATCTGGACCTGACCGGGCCTGGCCGCAATGGGGGTGGCGCTTTGGATACGCCGCTGGTGCTGGTGTGCACGCATGCGAAGCGCGATACGTGCTGTGCGGTCAAGGGCCGGCCGCTGGCCGCGGAGCTGGTGGCGGATTATCCGGATATGGTGTGGGAGACCTCGCACACGAAGGGGCACCGATTCGCGCCGTCGGTCATGCTCATGCCATGGGCCTATTCCTTTGGCCGCATGAATAAAGAAGCCGCCGCGCAAATGATTGCGGCGGCGGCGAAGGGGAAGTATTTCTACCCAGTAAATCGCGGGCGCGGTATTTTCGGCCCGCGCGGCCAGGTGGCGGAGTTGGCGGTGGCCCGCTCGCTTATCGACGCCGGCGAGGACCTCTCCTACGGCCAGCTCACTGTCACCGACGGCGGCGAGGTCAGCCACGCTGACGGCCGGCGCTGGCGCGTGGCGCTCGAGGAGCGCGAGGTAGAAGGCGTGGTCTCTTCGTGCGGCGATGTGCCGAAGAAAGACCAAGCCATCGTAGCGACCGGCGTGGAGCCGGTCGCGGGGTAGGCCGCGCGGAGCGGGGCGGCGTCGGCAAGCGGGGGGCTAGCGGCGCATGACCTTGGAGGATAGCCAGTTGCCGAAGAACTGGGCGGCCTGCACCAGCACGATGATGATGAGTGTGGCCACGACGGTGACTTCCCACTCGAAGGCGCGGTAGCCGTAGACGATGGCGAAGTCGCCCAAGCCGCCGCCGCCGACGTAGCCGGCCATGGCGGACATATCCACGATGGCGATGAACAAGAAGGTGTAGCCCAGAATCAGCGGGCCGAGGGCCTCCGGAACGATGACGGAGGTAATGATCTTCCACGGCGAGGCGCCCATGGAGCGGGCGGCCTCGATAACTCCGGGATCGATGGACACGAGGTTTTGTTCCACCACGCGGGCTACGGAGAAGGTCGCGGCGATGACCATGACGAAGGTCGCCGGGCCGCGGCCGATGGAACCGCCCATCACCATGACGGTCAGTGGCTGAGCAAAGGCCAGCAAGATGATGAACGGGATGGGGCGGACGAAGTTCACCAGCAGGTTGACTATGAAATAGACAAACCGGTTTTGCAGGATGCCGCCCGTGCGGGTGGTATAGAGCAGCATGCCCAGGCCAAGGCCGAGGATGCCGGAGATGATGAGGGTGGTCGAGACCATGATGAGGGTATCGACGATGGCCTCGGCTAGTGAAGGGCCGAGGCGGTCCCAGTTGGCTTGGGCGAGGGTGGTGACGGTCATCGTGCAATCTCCTCAATCTGGGTGGTGGTAGAAAGCGTGCGGTAGAACTCTTCGATGGCGTTATTGTCGCCGCTAAGCCGCACGGTCAGCTTGCCAAAGGAATGCTGTTGCAGCGTGGTGATACCGCCGTGCACGACGGCGATGGACACGCCGGCTTCCTTGAGGCGGGCGGCGGCGGTGAAGAAGCCGGATTCCTCGGTGAGGTTGATGGTAAACAGGCGGCCTTCGTGTGCAAGCAGGTCGTCGGTTTCGACGACGTCGGGTTCGTTGCGCAGCGAGGTGGCCACGAACTTGGCGGCCACGGAGGTCTGCGGGTTGGAGAAGACTTCGTAGACGCTGCCTTGTTCTACTACGCGGCCGTTTTCCATCACGGCGACCTTATCGGCGATGGAGCGAACGACTTCCATCTCGTGGGTAATAACGACGATGGTGATGCCGAATTCCTTGTTTACCCGGCGCAGCAGGTCGAGGACTTCCTGCGTGGTGGTGGGGTCGAGGGCGGAAGTGGCTTCGTCGGCAAGCAGCAGCGAAGGGTTGGTGGCCAGCGCACGGGCAATGCCAACGCGCTGCTTCTGGCCGCCGGAGAGCTGCTCCGGGTAGCTCTTGCCTTTGTCTCCCAGACCGACGAAGTCCAGCAGTTCTTGCACGCGCTGGGCGCGCTCCTGCTTGCCGACGCCCTGCAGCTGCAGCGGGTATTCAATATTGCCGGCCGCGGTGCGCGAGCTCATCAGGTTGAACTGCTGGAAGATCATGCCGATATTGCGGCGAATGCCACGCAGTTTCCGCTCGGACATGCCAACGATATTGGTCTCGTCGAGCAGTAGCTCGCCAGAGGATGGGGTGTCCAGGCCGTTGATCATGCGCACGAGGGTGGACTTGCCGGCGCCGGAATAACCAATGATGCCGACGATTTCGCCAGGCTCGATGGTCATGGAGACATGGTCGAGCGCCTTAATTCGCGCCTTTTTCTGCTTAAAGATCTTGGTGATCTCGCGGAACTCAATGCGGGTGCCGCGGTGGGTGGAATCTGCCACGTGTTTGCGTCCTTAGCTAGGAAAGTGCCAAACCCCGCCGGGGTCTCCGGCGGGGTAAAAGCAAGGGTGATTAGTCCAGATCTGCTTCGAGCTTATCCAGGATCTTCTGCAGATCCTCCTGGCTGCGCTCTACCTCGACGGAGGTGCCGGCGGAGTCTTCGTCAACGCCCTCCTGGACGGCGTCGCTGTGCCATAGCTCGGCGAGCTTCTTGATGTCCTCGTTATCGGCGTCTTCCTCGCGGACGGCGAAGACGTTGATGTACGGCTCTGCCTCTTCAGAGTTTGGGTCGTCCTGGAAGATGGCGGTGGCTGGGTCGATGCCGGCGCGCTCCAGGAAGGAGTTATTGATAATCGCCGGGGTGGCCTCGCCGTGTGCGGACGTGGTCTGTGCCGCGTCTACCGGGGTGACCTTGACCTTGGACTTCTTCTCATCGATGTCCAGTGGGGTGGGCTCCAGGTTGTCCTTGTCCTTCAGGGTGAGAAGGCCGGCCTGAACCAGCACGTTGATGGCGCGAGCCTGGTTGGTGGAGTCATTCGGGATGGCGACCTCTTCGCCCTCGATGCCGTCGAGGGAGTCGTGGTCCTTCCAGAACAGTGCCAGCGGCACGATCTCGGTAGCCACGATAGGCACCAGGTTGGTGCCGTTGCCGTGGTTATACTCCGCCAAGAACTTCAGGTGCTGGAAGTTATTGGTGTCCAGCTCGCCCTGGTCCAGAGCCTGGTTCGGGGTGTTGTAATCCGCGAAAGGCTGGATATCGATGTCATAGCCTGCGTTCTTTGCTTCCTGCTCGAACGCTACCCAAGCCTTCTTTGCGTCATCGGTGGTGCCGACTTTGATGGCCTTGGAGTCATCGGAGTCGGAAGAGCATGCCACCAGGCTGGTGGCGGCGATGGTTACGGCGGCGGTAGCAGCCACTACGCGACGGATCTGCATGGGGAATCCCCTTCTTGTAGGAGTTGAAATAATTTGCTTGTTTAGCAACTTAGCAATCAGCGAACCGCTTTGTCTATTGTGGGCATCACGTCCCACCGGCTTGTCTAGAACAATAATTCGATATTACGCTGTGTGGGGTGGAATTTAATGGTGGAAGGGCGCTGTCGTGGTCGCGGGTGGAGCGCATCCTCTCTGGCCGCGAATCTACTGCGCCCGTGCCGGTGGATCACCTTCCCGGACCAACTGCTCCGGCCCAGCGCGGCCAGTCTGCCGTGCCCTTTGCGGAGCTGCACGCGGTAAGTTCCTATAGCTTTCTCGACGGCGCCGCCGAGCCGGAAGAGTTGGTGAATCGGGCCGTGGAGCTGGGGCTTGAGGGGTTGGCCATCGTGGACCGCGATGGTTTTTATGGACTCATGAAATTTGCCGAAGCCGCTGCTAAAGCAGGGCTTCCGGCCGTATATGGCGCGGAGCTATCGCTCGCGGAGGCCCCAGTGACCGTGCTGGCGCGCACCCCGGAGGGCTATCGCCGCCTGTCGCGACTCATCGCGCGCGCCCGGATGGAGGCGGGGGAGAAGGATCGCGTGGCTTATCCGTCCTTGGATGAGGTGGCGCGCGAACTGGAAGGGGAGTGCTTCTTTCTGGTGGGGTCGGAGGCGCTAGCAGAAATCGATAACCTGCTCGAAAGAATAAAAATAGACAGCATAGTTCTCGAATATTCGTGCAGCATGTCCCCCGAGGATGCGGATCAGCACCGTTTCCTCGATAAATACAATAACCTGCGGGCCATCGCAACCGCACGGCCCGCGGCCGCGACCCGCGACCAAGCTCGGCTCGCCGCCGCCAAGCGTGCCCTAGCCCGGCGCGAATCCCTTGCGGCCGCCGCGCCGCACGCCCACCCCATGGGTGCTGGCTGGCTGCGATCCGGCGAGCAGATGGCGCAACTCTTGCCGGATCGGCCGGAGCTCATCGCCGAAACCGTGGCGCTCGCCCGAGAGTGTTCCTTTACCTGGGACGCGCTCGCTCCCAACCTGCCGCATTTTCCGGTGCCGGAGGGGTATACCGAAATGAGCTGGCTGGAGCATGAGGTCTGGCGCCGCGCCAAGGACCGCTATGCTTCGCGCCCGGCCGAGATCAGGCAGGCGGCAAGGAAACAGATTCGGCATGAGCTGGGCGTCATCAAGCAGCTGGGCTTCCCCGGCTACTTCCTGATCGTGTGCGACCTGGTGGACTTTTGCCGCCGCGAGAATATTCTGTGCCAAGGTCGCGGCTCGGCCGCCAACTCCGCGGTGTGCTTTGCGCTGGGCATTACCAACGCCGAGCCCATCTCCGCGCAGCTGCTTTTCGAGCGCTTTCTCTCCCCGGACCGCGATGGCCCGCCCGATATTGATATCGATATCGAGTCCAGCCGCCGCGAGGAAGTCATCCAGTATGTCTACCGCACCCACGGCCGCGATCGTGCCGCGCAGGTGGCCAATGTCATTACCTATCGCCGCAAGGGAGCTACCCGCGATGCGGCCCGCGCGTTGGGCTACCCGCAGGGCTCGGCCGATGCGTGGTCGAAAGGTACCTCCGAGCCGCCTGCCGACGTCTCCTCTTTAGCCGAGCAATTCCTCGGCCAACCCCGTCACCTAGGCATCCACTCCGGTGGCATGGTGCTATGTGACCGGCCCATTGCAGACGTCGTTCCTATGGAATGGGCGCGCATGGAAAATCGCTCCGTGCTCCAGTGGGATAAGGACGATTGCGCGGCCGCCGGCCTGGTGAAATTCGACCTCTTGGGCCTCGGCATGCTGGAGGCGCTGCATCATATGATCGATGCCGTGCGCGCCACCACCGGCCGCGAGGTGCACCTCTGGGAGCTCGACCTTGCCGAGCCGGAGGTCTATGACATGCTCTGCCGCGCCGATGCGGTGGGCGTCTTCCAAGTGGAATCCCGCGCACAGCTAGCCACGCTGCCGCGTCTGAAGCCGCGCCGCTTCTTTGACCTGGTGGTCGAGGTCGCGCTCATTCGCCCCGGTCCTATCCAGGGCGGGTCCGTGCACCCCTACCTGCGCCGCCGCGATGGCCTTGAGGAGGTGACCTATGACCATCCGGTGCTGGAAAAATCCCTGGGCAAGACGTTAGGCATTCCGCTCTTCCAGGAACAGCTGATGCAGATCGCGGTCGACGCCGCCGGCTTCTCCGGTGCCGAGGCCGATGACCTGCGCCGCGCCATGGGCTCGAAGCGCTCCCCGGAAAAGATGGCCGCGCTGCGCAGCCGCTTCTTTGCCGGCCTGCGCGAGACCAACGGTATCGAGGGTGAGGTAGCGGATAAGCTTTGGGCAAAAATCGTGGCCTTCGCCGCCTATGGCTTCCCGGAATCCCACTCGCAGTCCTTTGCCTCGCTGGTGTATTTTTCCGCGTGGTTTAAGTACCACTACCCGGCGGAATTCTGCGTGGGGTTGCTGCGCGCGCAGCCGATGGGGTTCTATTCCCCGCAGTCGCTCATCCAGGATGCTCGGCGCCACGGCGTGCAGGTGCTGCCGGTAAGCATTAATGACTCCGGCGCCCAGGCCCGCGCGACGGGCTCGGCCGAGATTCGCTTGGGCCTTAACCTCATCAAGGGGCTGGGGGAGTCTGCTGCCGAGCGCGTGGAGGCGGCCGCGCCTTTTACTAGCGTGTCTGATCTTTCGCGCCGGGCGGATCTCAGCGTGGAGCAGGTGGAGGCGCTGGCTACGGCCGGGGCGCTGGAGTGCCTGGGGCTGGATCGTCGCCAAGCGCTGTGGCAGGCCGGCGTCGCCGCCACCGAGCGTGAGGGCATGCTGCCCGGTACATCCGCCCTGGCCTCGCCGCACCTGCCCGGCATGTCCGCGTTTGAGCTCATGGCTACCGACGTCGCCGCCACCGGCGTGACCCATAACCAGCAGCCGATGGAGCTGGTGCGTGCCTCGCTTGCCGACGTCCTCCCTGCCTCCCGGCTCCCCCATGTCCCCGATGGCACCCGCGTGCGCATCGCCGGCATTATTACTCACCGCCAGCGCCCGCGCACTGCTTCTGGTCTGACCTTTTTGGGGGTCGAGGATGAAACCGGCCTGATGAACGTGATGGTCTCACCCGGATTGTGGTCGCGACATAAGGTGCTGGCCCGCACCGCCCGCGCGATGATCATCCGTGGCATTGTGCAAAATGCCACCGGCGCGGTCAGCGTGGTCGCAGATAAGCTCGAGCCGCTGGACTTTGGTGAATTCCTCTCCCGCGGCTCCCGTGACTTCCGCTAGTTGCCGCCGCTGCGCAGCTCGTCCGCGTTGAGCTTATTGGCCAATTCCTTGGCTACCGCAAACGGAATCCACAGCAGCTGGATATAGATGAGCTTGGCAAAGAAGATGGCGATATTAGCCCCCGAGGTCGCTTCCTCCACCGCAACCTGCTCCGCGCCGGAGAAGCGCAGCCCAAATGCGGTGGCGCCGGCGACGAGGAAGAGCACTATGGCCGTGGCCAATGCGGTTTTCAGGCCTTTGTCGCGGGCGTCGGTATGCAGGCGCAGCTCGTACTCATCCATCTCCGTAGTGGGAACGTCGAGGTGCCGAATGGACTGGCGCAGCCACGTGGTGCACGTGGTCGCCGCAATGCCAGCTATCGGCCACAGCAGATTAGACAAGCCAAGCGCGAAAAAGTGCAGGGCCGCCGCCACGATGGCCAGGCCGAGAAAAATATCGCCGGCTAGGATCAAGCGCTTGCGGCGGGAAACAGAGGCGGGAATTGTGGTAGCCATTAGGAATTCTTCCTATAGATTTCAGTGGACATAGGGGCAAATTCCTGGCGGGAAAAGATAGCCTCCACCGGAAGGTCAAAGACCTCGCAGACGCGGAAGGCTAGGTCCAGGCTGGGGGAGTGGTCCCCGCGCTCGAGGGCTCCGACGGTCTGGGGGTTAACATCGATGGCCTCAGCCAGCTGCGCGCGCGACATGTCCCGCTCGGCGCGCAGCACGCGTACCCGGTTATAAATGGGTGCGGAAGGCTTCTTCTTTGGGGACATAAGTCAAAGTATTGCATAAACCCAACGTCCTGGCAAGGGTTGCTATTCGACGCCGAAAATGTCGCCCGGCTGGCAGTCCAGCGCCGCACACAGCGCCGCGAGAGTGCTAAAGCGTACGGCTTTGGCGCGATTATTCTTGAGGACAGAGAGGTTGACTGGGGTGATGCCTACTTCTTTAGCGAGTGCCGCTCCGGTTATGCCGCGCTCTTCCATTATTTGGTCGAGGTGGCAGACTACCTGGGGTCCTTGTGGCTCAGACAAGTCCTTCGACCTCCTCTTCTAGCTTGCAGCCGCGCTTGATGGCGGCTGAGAAGAGCTGTAGGGCGCAGACAAAGAGGTAGAGCAGTGTGAGCTCGCCAAATGACGTTCCGCTCTGGCTGGACCACCAGTCGATCCCTAGCTGTGAGGAAGCCCAGTTATTGCCCATACCTTCGAGCGGGAAGCGTCCGATAAACCAGATTAGGATTCCGATGGTCATTCCATTGAGAAAGCGAATATTTTTCGTAGTGAAGACCTGCCCGCGAAGCATGGGCTTGACCAAGCGGTAGGTAAAGAACGCGATGATCAAAATGGCCGCAATCTTAACGACGAGCGCTGCGGTGAGCATCCAGAATGGTCCGCCGTCGAGGTTGTGTTTGCTTAGGCCTTCCGGGATGGCCGCACTCAGTGCGGTGGAAAAGCGTCCGGTGGCAAGGTCGCGCAGATAGGTGGGGCCCAGGATGATGATGGTAAAGAGGCTGATGGTGGCCGCTGTGTTAATTTCGCGGCGCTCGGCCTTGGAGGTGGGTTGTGGGGTGGTCATGACAATCCTTTCCGCCGATTGTTTATCGACTCTCGATGTTGTCGTAATTCGATAATATCGATTAACGATAAGTGACGCAAGGGTATGGCCCGATTGATACTGTCAATAACTATGAGCGAAGAAATGAATCCCGTCTCGCCACGCCTGGTGACCTCGCGCTATATTCACCACCTGAGCTGGATGATCGTCCTCGCCTCGGCCGCCGGTGCGGCAGGTTTCTGGTGGACCCCGTGGTTCTACTGGGCGGCCGGCGTCTTCGTCGCCCTATTCTTCTGGCTGCTCTGGCTCATCCCCGCCCAGGTGCGCAACATGGGCTGGCTCGAGACCGACGATGAGCTGCTTATCACTCGCGGCAAGCTCTGGCATTCCTTCACCGTGGTGCCTTACGGCCGCATCCAATTCGTCGACGTGACCTCCGGGCCCATCGACCGCGCCCTTGGGCTGAAAAAGCTGCAGCTCCACACGGCCTCGGCCAGCACGGACGCCACCATCAAGGGCCTAGAAGCCCCGCTTGCCGACGCCCTCCGCACCCGCCTTGCCCACCAAGCCCGCGAACGGATGAGCGGCCTATGAGCACCCAGCCAAGTTTCCGCCGCGTCCACCGACTTACCCCGCTGCTGCGCCTGTGGTCAGTGATCCTGGCTCTCATCGCGGCCTTCGCCCTCAACGTCAACCTGGAGGCCTTGCGCGATATCTTCGCCTTCATCACGGGCGAGCACCGCGGCGAGGCCCTGCGCGATACCGCCCTTGCGCTCGCCGGGTTCGTTGCGGTCTGCGCGGTCGTGTGGCTCGCCTCCGGCCTGTGGTGGCGCCGCATGGGCTACCAGCTCGGCGCGGACGAGCTATCCCTGCGCCGCGGACTCTTTTCCACCCAACTGCGCACCGCGCGCTATGACCGCACCCAGGCCGTCGACGTCGTCGAGCCTGTCATCGCTCGCCTTTTCCGGCTAGCGGCCGTCCGTGTAGAAACAGCCGGCGGCCAATCATCAGTCATCGAAATCGCCTACCTCAAAAAGGCCGACGCCGAAGCCCTGCGCGAGGACATCCTCGCCCGCGTCCACGGCGCACCCGCACCGGCCGCGGACACTGACATCGACGCAACCGCAGCCGACTTGACCAGCGCCCCAACACCCGCCCCGCCGGCCGAAGAACCGACCCTCGTGCCCGAAATTCCGATCGCCCGTTCCCTTGTGGCGGCCGCGCTGCGCACCTCCACGCTTTTCCTCGTCGGCTTCCTTATCCTCGTTGTGGTTACGCGGCTGCCGCTCTCGGCCGCGCTGCCCATCCTCGTCGGCGCGCTGCCCAACGCCTGGAACGTGCTCGATTCTTCCTGGCGTTATACCGCCCGCACCGACGGCGAGGTACTCAATATCACCTACGGCCTGGCCGATCGCCGCCGCCAAAGCATCCGCCTCGACCGCATCCACGCCGTACAAATTACTCAGCCCTTCCTCTGGCGGCCGCTGGGCTGGTACGAGGTGAGGGTTTCGGTGGCGGGATATGGGGCGTCGGCAAGCGGCAAGGCTTCTGGCTCCACCCGCATCCTGCCGGTGGGCACCCTCGCCCAAGCTCGGCAATTCCTCCCGGCCGACGCCGCCCCCACCTACGCCTCGCCGGCCCGCGCCAAGTGGGTCTCCCCGCTGGACTACCGCCAGCAAACCGTCGCGCTCATCGGCGACTACGTCATCGTGCGCAACGGCCGGCTCAACCGCCGGGTCAAGGCCATCCACGCCTCCCATATCCAGGAGCTCACCTACCGCCGCGGGCCGATTTCCCAGGCGCTCGGCCTAGCCACCGTCGACCTCGACCTAGTCCAGGGGCCCGTGCGCATGGCCGCGCGCAACCTCACGCTTGCCGACGCCACCGCACTCCTTGCCCGCCTGCGCTCCCGCCAGCTGCCAGGGCTTAAACCGCCCCGTTAAATCCCAGCTGGCGCCACGCCTCGAATACGGCCGTCGACGCCGAATTCGACAGGTTCATCGAGCGCCTAGCCGGCACCATCGGAATGCGCACGCGATCCGTCACGCGCGGATGGTTAATATGCTCCTCCGGCAGGCCAGTCGGCTCCGTGCCGAAGAGCAAGACATCGCCCTCCTGGTATTCGATATCCGTAAACCACTTATCCGTATGCGTGGTAAACGCGAAGACGCGCGCCCCCGGCAGCGCGTCCATGCAGGCCTGAAAATCCTTGTGAATCTGCACATCGGCCAGATCGTGATAATCCAGTCCGGCGCGCTTTAAGTGCTTATCGTCGAAATTAAAGCCCAGCGGCTCAATCAGGTGCAGGCTCGCGCCCGTCACCGCGGCCGTACGGATGGCGTTGCCCGTATTAGTAGGAATGACCGGGTTATCAAAGACAATGTGCAGCTGGCTCATGCCTTCAGTCTAGGATGGTGGCTATGAGCGCTACCAAACTAGATGGCACACTGTACCGCGACGAGATTTTCGCCGACCTCGCCCAGCGCGTGGCCGCGCTGAAGGACAAGGGGATTACGCCCGGCCTCGCCACTGTTCTTGTGGGCGAGGACCCCGGTTCCCAGTCCTATGTGAAGATGAAGCACCGCGACTGCGAAAAGCTCGGCATCAATTCCATCCGCAAGGACCTGCCGGCCGATATCACGCAGGAAGAACTCGAGGCCGTCATCGATGAGCTCAACGCCGATGACGCCTGCACCGGCTACATCGTCCAGCTCCCGCTGCCGAAGCACCTGGATGAAAACGCCATCCTCGAGCGCATCGACCCCGAAAAGGATGCCGACGGCCTGCACCCCGTCAACCTGGGCAAGCTCGTGCTCAACGAGGATGCACCCCTGCCCTGCACCCCGAACGGCTGCCTGCACCTGCTGCGCCGCTTCGGCGTTGAACTTGACGGCGCCAAAACCGTGGTCATCGGCCGCGGCGTGACCGTGGGTCGCCCTATTGGCCTGATGCTTACCCGCCGCAGCGAGAACTCCACCGTCACCCTGTGCCACACCGGCACCAAGGACCTGGCCGCCGAGACCCGCGAGGCCGATATCGTCATCGCCGCCGCCGGCCAGCCCCACATGCTCACCGCGGACATGATTAAGGAAGGCGCCGCGCTTCTCGACGTCGGAGTCTCCCGCGTCGACGGCAAGCTCACCGGCGACATCCACCCAGACTGCTGGGACAAGGCCGGATTCGTCTCGCCGAACCCGGGCGGCGTCGGCCCGCTGACCCGCGCCTTCTTGGTGCGCAATATCGTCGAGCGCGCGGAAAAGTTGGCGTGAATCTAGACAATCCGCACGACGCCGGCCTCGCGCCCTCCCCGCTGCCGCCCGCCGCGCAGTGGGCAGCCATCGGCATCTTCGTGGCCGGCGTGGTCGTCTCTGGCGGCTACGCGGCATTCGAGTACTGGCGCCGGGCCACATTCCTCCTTGGCCTCGCCCTGCTGTGGCTCACCGTGGTTCGCCTTACCTGCGATTCCAGCCGCGTCGGCGTGCTGGCCGTGCGCTCGCGCCGCTTTGATGCCTGCTTTACCGGCCTGCTCGGCGCCGTGATGGCCTTCCTGGCCTTTTCGGTGGACTCGCTCGGCAGCTAGTTGTCCACAGGCTTTTTGTAGAACCATCACCCATCTCGGTCCTAAAAGGTGTAGTTCCGGCGGTTATCCACAGGCCAGCGCCCGCCACCGCGCGTCGGGTTACGCGGCCCGCTTAGGCTCAGGGCCATGATTTCGACCTACCTGACAGCCGTGAACTCCCCGATGGTGCTCATCGAGGAGTGTGCTGGGCTGTCGGTAGAAGAGCTCGTCGATAAGGGCTTTAGCGATCGCGAGGCCGCCGAGTTCGCCCGCCTTGCCGATACCTACTTCGGCCGCACCTCCTTTCGCGCCAAACAACGCGCCGCCCGCCGCACCACGCTGCCGCTCGACGCGCTAAAAATCATCGAGCACTACGCCCAGAAGATGAAAACTCAGCGTGCGGCCTGGGCGCTGCGCGAGGAACTCTGCGCCCTGCGCGTTGCTACCAGCGAGATTGAAAAGCGCGCCCGTCGCCTTGTGCGCGAAGAACGTACCACCAAGCGCTCTGAGGGCGTGCGCCTAACCCGCCGCCGCGACGACCTGTGGACGCTGACCATTACCGCCGAGTCCGAACTGGTGGCAGAGATTAACAACCATGTCTCCACCGTCGCCGATGCTCGCCGCGTCTTTGCTCAGGGTGCCGCCGCCTCCACAATCACCACCAATGTGGTGCTCACCCTCAATGAGATGGTCAAGGTCATCCACGGCGAGGACGTCACCCTGCAGCTGACCAATGGCGCACAGATTTCTGGTGCGGACCTTGCCCGTCGCGCGCTTGCCGACGTCGGCCTTATCACCTTCATCCACCCCGTCACCGGCCCCGTAAACCTTTATCAATCGCGGCGCCGGGCTACGTGGAAGCAACGCCAGATGGCAATGGCGGAAAATCCTGTATGTCCGTGGCCCGATTGCCATACGCCGGCGGATGACTGCCAAGTCCACCACCTCACCCCGTGGCTGCTCGGCGGGGACACGAATCCCGAGAACCTCACCATGGCCTGCAAGTATCACAACGGGGTCAATGATGATGACCCCAATGCGCCGCCGCGCCGCGGTCGGCTCGAGCGCCGCCCCGGCGAAGGTATCGTCTGGCGCCCGCCCTGGGCCTCACCGCCCGAAGACGGCTGAGCCCCGTCCCGTCTCTGCTCGCCACGACTGGCCATAGGACCAGCGCAGCGTGCCGCACCGCTTATAGCTAGTGCGCGCTGCGCGGTTTTGGCGATCGCAGATGCAGCTAGCCTTTAAATCGAGTACTCGGTGGGATCGCCTGTCGCAGAATCGATGCTCGGGTCCGGTTGGGAAAGCGTGAGGAAGTTTCGGAGGATGCGATCCATCTGGCGTGACTCGGTGAGGAAGGCGTCGTGTCCTACCGGGGAGACAACCTTCGCCATTGCCAGCAGGTTGCCGAGGTTGCGCGAGATGTGTTCTTGCTGGTGATACGGGTACAAGATATCCGTGTCCACGCCGACGACCATGGTCGGCACCTCCGATGAGCCCAGCGCGCGGTTGAGGCCGCCGCGGCCGCGGCCGATATCGTGGCGGTTGAGCGCCTCGGTGAGGGTGACGTAGGAGCCGGCGTCAAAGCGATCGGCCAGCTTGATGCCCTGATAGTCGAGGTAGGAGTTGACGGCAAAGCGCTCATTGCGGCGCCGGTAGGGCCCGAGCGGATTCTCGCCGGTCTGGGCCTGGACGCCGAAGCGCTCGTCGATTTCCTGCTCGCCGCGATACGTCAGGTGTGCAATGCGACGCGCGGCCGCCAGCCCCTCGCGCGGGCGCTGCGCGGAGGCGTAGTAGTCTCCGCCATGCCAGAAGGAATCCTGCTCGATGGCCGCGATTTGCGCCGACTGGATGCCAATCTGCCAGGCGGAAGCGCGGGCCGATACGGCAATGACGCAGGCCGCATCAACGGCCTCGGGGTACATCAGCGTCCACTCCAGCGTGCGCGCGCCGCCCATCGAACCGCCAATGATGGCGTGGACGTGGGTGATGCCGAGCTCGCGGAGCGCGGCGCGCTCGGCCGCAACGAGGTCGCGCACCGACAGCGCGGGGAAGCGCGAGCCCCAGGCGCGGCCGTCGTCTGGGTGCGGGGAGGCAGGGCCGGTGGAGCCGCCGCAGCCGCCCAGTGCGTTGGTGGCGATAACGCACCACTTCGTCGTATCTAGCGCCTTGCCGGGGCCGACCAGATCGGCCCACCACTCGGCCACATTCGAATCACCGGTCAAGGCGTGTTCAACCACAATGACGTTATTGCGGCCGTGGGGATCGCCGAGGAGGTGGCCGAAGCGGTGGTAGGCAATGTGGGCGTCGGCAAGCGTGGCGCCGGCTTCGGTGTGGAAGTCGCCGATGCTAACTAGCTTCATGCCAGCGCGCTAAAGCCCAGCTCGAGGTCCGCGATGATGTCATCGATGTGCTCGATGCCAACGGACAGACGGATGGTGGACTGGGTGATGCCGGCCGCGGCAAGCGCAGGCTCGTCGGACTGGGAGTGCGTAGTGGTTGCCGGGTGCACGGCCAGGGAGCGGGTATCGCCGATATTGGCGAGGTTGGAGTGGAGCTTGAGGGCGTCGATAAACGCCCAGGCTTCCTCGCGGCCGCCGTCGATGTCGAAGGAGAGCACGGAGCCGGTGTAGGCGTAGCCGAGCTTTTCCTTGGTGGCCTTATACGGCGAAGAATCCAGGCCGGCGTAGTTGACCTTGGTGACCTTGGCGTGGCCTTCCAGGTACTCGGCAACGGCCTGGGCATTGGCATTGTGCTTTTCGACGCGCAGCCCCACCGTCTCGATTCCATTCAGCGTCAGCCAGGCGTTGAAGGGGGAGATGGCGGCGCCGGTATCGCGCAGCAGGCCGGCGCGGGCCTTGAGCGCGAAGGCTGGGGCTCCAAGATCGGCGTACTTCAGGCCGTGGTAGGCCTCATCCGGGGTGACGAAGTAGGGGAAGACGGGCTCGTCGTCGCGGGTGACGGTCCAGTCGAAGGAGCCGCCGTCGATAATCGCGCCGCCGATGGCCGAGCCATTTCCGGTGTAGAACTTGGTGGTGGACACCACGACGATGTCCGCGCCGAGGTCCAGCGGCCGGGCGAGGGCGGCGGTGGCGATGGTGTTATCCACGATGAGCGGGACCTGGTTGTTGTGGGCGACCTCGGCTATGGCCGGGATATCGAGGACATCGGCCACGGGGTTGCCAAAGGTCTCGCCGTAGAAGGCCTTGGTATTTGGCTGGACGGCGTCCTGCCAGGACTGCGGGTCGTCCGGGTCCTCGACGAGGGTGACGTCGATGCCTAGGCGCTTGAGCGTGACGGTAAAGAGGGTGGAGGTGCCGCCGTAGAGGCGCGGGGAGGTCACGATGTGGTCGCCGGCCGAGGCGAGGTTCAAAATGGCCGCGGTTTCGGCAGCTTGTCCCGAAGCGAAGGCGACGGCCGCGACGCCGCCCTCGAGGGAAGCGAGGCGCTCTTCCAGCGCGTCCTGGGTGGGGTTGGTCAGGCGGGTGTAGATGGGGCCGGCGTCGGAAAGATTGAAGCGGTTGGCCGCGTGCTCGGCGTCGTTAAAGACGTAGGAGGTGGTCTGGTAAATCGGCACGTTGCGGGCATTGTGGTGCCCATCGAGGTTTTGGCCCGCGTGTACGGAGCGGGTAGCGAAGGACCAGTCGGAATTGGAGTTATCGTATTTCGTCGTCATGCTTGGCAAGACTAGACCAAGCGGTATGTCTTGCGAGCGGGTTTAGTGAAACCTGCTGGCAGGAGCGAGAATAAAAATAGACTAAGCGGTCAGTCTCGAGTTTTATGTGGGCGTCGGAAGGCGCACGGCGGGGCTTTCGCGGCAGCGCACGTGGCCTCGTGGCTAAGAGTTTCTACGGGTGGTGATTTTGTTCCTCGAGCTGATCGGCAATGCGGCGGGTGTTTGCACGAGTTTCGTTGCTATTGCGCACGAGCTTGACCACGATGGCGATGATTCCGGCGAGGATGAGGAACGGAATGAGTATGAGTAGAAATTCAAGCGGGCCGAGGGACATTTATCACCTTTCTTTTATGGTCTTTGGGGCTACGGTATCACTCGCCTAATGCGGCCGCGACCGCGGTGAGGCTCGTGCGCAGCTCGGAGTCGCTGAGGTGGCCGAAGCCGAGGACGACGCCGTCTTCGGCGTCGGCGCCGCCCCAATAGTCGCGCAGCGGGGTGAGCTTAATGCCGCGGGCGGCGGCGCGGGGGACCACAGCCGGGTCGCACAGCAATACCGCGTGGAGGCCACCGTGGATGGGGAGGAGTTGTGCGCCTTCGATGGTGCCGAGCGTTTCGGCCACTAGGTTGCGGCGGCGTTTATAGGTGCGGCGCATGCGGCCGGTGTGGCGCCGTAAAGCGCCGCTGGCAAGGTAGTGGGCGAGCGCGGCCTGGGGAATGGCACCGACGGGTTGGCCGAAGATATCGCGTACGCGGTCAACGGCCGGGCGCAGGCGCGGTGGAACGACGAGGTAGCCGCAGGCAATCGAGGGGGAGATGACCGAGGAGAAGGTACCCAGCAGCACGGTGTGTTCCGGGGCGAGCGCGGCTAGGGCGGGCAGTGGCTGGCCGACGTAGCGCAGTTCGGAGTCGAAGTCGTCCTCGATGAGGAGGGCGTCGTGTGCGCGGGCCCATTCGACGAGTTCGGCGCGCCGGGCTGCGGGCAGCGAGCCGCCGTAGGGGTATTGGTGGCTGGGGGTGACGATGAGGGCGTCGAGATCGGCCGCAGGCACGGTGACGCCGTCGGGGTCGGTGGGGATTTCCACCAACGTGTGGCCGAGAGCCTGGGGTACGCGGCGAAGGCTGGGGTAGCCGGGGGATTCCACGCCCACACGCAGGTGGCGGCTGAGGGAGCGCAGGAGAACGGAGAGGCCGTCGCGGGCGCCGGCCGTGATCAGCACGCAGGCTGGGTCCACGGTGAGCCCGCGCATGTGGCGCAGGTGCGCGGCGACCTCGCGGGGCAGATCGCCGGAGGGGTCGACGGCCGCCGCACGCCACGCGGCCCTCCATTCAGGGGTGAGGATGCCGGCGGTGTCGGGCAGGCCGGGTGTCAGCGACACCAGTTCGGGCTCAGCGGCCGGTTCGGGGGCTGGCTCCGGCCGTGGGGCACGCGCGTGGGGGAGCAGTGGGTTGATGACGGTGCCGGAGCCAACCGCGGCGGTGAGGTAGCCCTCGGCCGTGAGTTGGTCGTAGGCGGTGACCACGCTGCCTCGGGAAATGCCGAGCTGCGAAGCCAGGTGGCGGGTCGAAGGAACGCGCTCGCCGGGCAGGAGGACGCCGGCGGCGACCTGGGCACGCAAGGCGGCGGCGATTTGCACGGGCAGCGGCCGCGTATCAGAGGGATCGAGGCGAAGGGGCACGGGCCCATCATAAGTGGTCTAATCCAACACGCTGAAAATGGCTCTTGTCTTGTACCAATTATGTGGGCCACTATGGCACCTATGACTGAACAGGTAAATGAACAAGGACGCGCTACCACGCGTGTGAAGCGAGGACTAGCCGATATGTTGAAGGGCGGCGTCATCATGGACGTCGTCACGCCGGAGCAGGCGCGCATTGCGGAGGACGCGGGCGCGTCGGCCGTGATGGCGCTGGAGCGCGTGCCGGCCGATATCCGCGCGCAGGGCGGCGTGGCCCGCATGTCTGACCCGGAGCTTATTGAGGGCATCGTCGAGGCCGTGGATATCCCGGTCATGGCCAAGGCCCGCATCGGCCACTTTGTAGAGGCGCAGATCCTGGGCGAGCTGGGTGTGGACTTCATTGATGAGTCCGAGGTGCTCAGCCCGGCCGATTACGTCAACCACATCAATAAGTGGGACTTCGACGTGCCGTTCGTGTGCGGTGCCACCAACCTGGGTGAGGCGTTGCGCCGCATCACCGAGGGCGCGGCCATGATTCGCTCCAAGGGCGAGGCCGGCACCGGCGATGTCTCCGAGGCCGTGAAGCACCTGCGCACCATTAAGGCGGAGATTGCCCGCCTGCGCCACCTGGACCGAGACGAGCTCTATGTCGCGGCCAAGGAGCTGCAGGCGCCGTACGATTTGGTTGCAGAGGTTGCGGAGACCGGCAAGCTTCCGGTTGTGCTCTTCGTTGCCGGTGGCGTGGCCACGCCTGCCGACGCCGCCCTTGTCCGCCAGATGGGCGCCGAAGGCGTCTTCGTCGGCTCCGGCATCTTCAAGTCCGGCAACCCGGCGGCCCGCGCGGAGGCTATCGTGAAGGCCGCCACGCTTTACGACGACCCTGCTGAGCTCGCTAAGCTTTCCCGCGGCCTGGGCGAGGCGATGGTGGGCATCAACGTCAACGACGTGCCTGCACCGCACCGTCTGGCCGAGCGCGGATGGTAGCCACCGTCGGGGTGCTGGCGCTGCAGGGCGGCGTCGAGGAGCACCTGCGCATTCTGGACGTGCTCGGTGTGGCGACGCGCCGGGTGCGGGTGCCGCGCGACTTGGACGGGCTCGACGGGTTGGTGATTCCGGGCGGCGAGTCGAGTGTCATCGACAAGCTGGCGCGCAGCTTCGGGCTGGCCGAGCCGCTGCGCGATGCCGCGGCCGCAGGATTGCCGGTGCTCGCGACCTGCGCGGGGCTCATTTATTGCGCCCGCGAGCTGGAAAACCCCGCGCCGGGGCAGCAAACCCTGGGGCTGTTAGACGTGACCGTGCGGCGTAATGCCTTTGGCAACCAGCGCTTTTCCGAAGAGCGCACGGTTCCTGTGACGGCGGGCGAGGAAACGCTCGACATTGCGGCGAGTTTCATTCGTGCCCCGCTGGTCACCCGCGTGGGCGAGGGCGTCGAGGTCATCGCGACGGTGCCGGGCGCGGACGGCGACGCGGTGGTCGGCGTGCGCCAGGGCCGCGTGACGGCGCTGAGCTTCCACCCAGAAGAAAACGGCGACGACCGCGTGCACGCCGCCTGGCTCGACAGCTTCTAAGCATGCAGACACACCAAAGCCGCCCCGCAGCGAAGCAATGAACGCTGCGGGGCGGCATTCGCCTGTGAAGACTTACTTCTTCAGGCCGTCGATAATCTCGTTGAACTGAGCAACTGGGCGCATGACGGCAGAGGTCTTCTCGTCATTCGGCCAGTAGTAGCCGCCGAGGTCGGCGGGGTTGCCCTGGGCGTCGACAAGCGCCTGGGCAATCTCGTCTGCCTGGGAGGACAGCTGGGAAGCTACGGCCTTGAACGCAGCGGCGAGATCGGCATCGTCGGTCTGGTTAGCCAGCTCCTCGGCCCAGAAGGTGGCCAGGAAGAAGTGGGAACCGCGGTTGTCGATTTCGCCGGCCTTGCGGGACGGGGACTTGCCCTCATTGAGCAGACGCTCGGTGGCCTTGTCCAGGGTGGCGGCCAGGACGCCGGCCTTCTCGTTGCCATTGGTCTGCTTCTCGTGGCGGAAGGACTCAGCCAGGGCCAGGAACTCGCCGAGGGAATCCCAACGCAGGTGGTTTTCTTCCTCGACCTGCTGGACGTGCTTCGGGGCGGAGCCGCCTGCACCGGTCTCGAAGAGGCCGCCGCCGGCCATGAGCGGAACCACAGACAGCATCTTGGCGGAGGTGCCCAGCTCGAGGATGGGGAAGAGGTCCGTGTTGTAGTCACGCAGCACGTTGCCGGTCACGGAGATGGTGTCCTCGCCGCGGCGGATGCGCTCGATGGAGGTCTTGGTAGCGGTGACCGGATCCTCGATGGAGATATCCAGGCCCTCGGTGTCGTGGTCCTTAAGGTACTTCTCCACCAAGGACTTGATGTTGCGGTCGTGGCCGCGCTCTGGGTCGAGCCAGAAGATGGTCTTCATGCCGGACAGGCGAGCGCGGTTGACGGCGAGCTTGACCCAGTCCTGGATCGGGGCGTCCTTGGTCTGGCAGGCGCGCCAGATATCGCCTTCCTCCACGTCGTGGGAGATGAGAACCTCGCCCTGGGAGTTGCGAACCTCAACGGTGCCCGCAGCCGGGATCTTGAAGGTCTTGTTGTGGGAGCCGTACTCCTCGGCCTTCTGCGCCATGAGGCCAACGTTCGGCACGGTACCCATGGTGGTCGGGTCGAAGGCGCCGTTTTCCTTGCAATCCTCGATAACGGCCTGGTAAACGCCGGCGTAGGAGGAATCCGGGATAACGGCGAGGGTGTCCTGCTCCTCGTCGTTCTTATTCCACATGTGGCCAGAGGTGCGGATCATGGCAGGCATGGAGGCGTCAATAATGACGTCAGAAGGCACGTGCAGGTTGGTGATGCCCTTGTGGGAGTTGACCATGGCGAGGTCGGGGCCGTCGGAAAGCGCGGCGTCGAAAGCAGCCTTGATTTCTTCGCCCTTGTCCAGGTTCTTCAAGCCCTCGTAGATAGCACCCAGGCCGTTCTCGCCGTTGAGGCCGGCAGCCAGCAGCTCCTCGCCGTACTTGTCATAAACATCGGCGAAGAAGGCGCGGACGACGTGGCCGAAGAGGATGGGGTCAGAGACCTTCATCATGGTGGCCTTCAGGTGGGTGGAGAAGAGCACGCCCTCTTCCTTGGCGCGCTTGACCTGTGCGAGGAGGAACTCATCCAGGGCCTTGGCGGACATGAAGGTGCCGTCGATGACCTCACCCTTGAGAACCGGAAGCTCCGGCAGCAGGGTCTGCTCGCCATCGGCGGTCTTGAGGACGATGGACAGGGTGTCCTCGTTTTCCAGAATGACGGACTTCTCATTGTGGCGGAAGTCGTTGTCCGCCATGGTGGCAACGTTGGTCTTGGAGTCCTTGGACCACTCGCCCATGCGGTGCGGGTGCTTCTTCACAAAGTTCTTCACGGCCTCCGGTGCGCGGCGGTCGGAATTGCCCTCGCGCAGCACCGGGTTAACAGCGGAGCCCTTGACGGAGTCGTAGCGGGCGGCGATGTCCTTTTCTTCCTCGGTGGAAGGATTATCCGGGTAATCAGGCAGATCGTAACCTGCGGCCTGCAGCTCGGCGATGGCCTTCTTCAGCTGCACCAGGGAAGCGGAAATATTCGGCAGCTTGATGATATTTGCTTCCGGGGTCTTGGCCATCTTGCCCAGCTCGGCCAGGGCGTCTTCGACCTTCTGCTCCTCGGTCAGGCGCTCCGGGAACTGCGCGGCGATGCGGGCGGCCAGCGAGATATCGCGGGTTTCCACGTCGATGCCAGCGGTGGAAGCGAAGGCCTCCACGATGGGCTTGAGGGAGTAGGTCGCCAGCAGCGGCGCCTCATCGGTACGGGTCCACGTAATCTTTGCCATGATTCTCCTAATTAACGTTGGAAAATTGTTCAAGTGCCCAGATTACCGATTTTGTGGGCGGCATGTGGGCCAGTTTGCTGAAAGTGATCCCCCATTTGCCGCCCCTTGAAAAGGGTTGCGTGGCCGCTGTCACCCATGCGCGGGAGGGGTGGAGATATTCACGAGCCCCCGCTGCGGGCATGCCACCGGCGCAGACGGGGTGTACCCTCACTCTCCATGAAAATCATCGATGAGCTAAGCCCGCGCAGCGCGCACGAGCACCGCGTTCGCCGCCGCCCGCTGCCGTTGCAAACGGAGATTACTGCCCGCCGCCGCGCCATCGTCATGGTGGCCATGGCCCTGGGCGCGTTTGCCATCGGCACGACGGAGTTCGTGTCTATGGGCCTGCTGCCGCTTATCGCGGATGATTTTGGCGTTTCGGAAGAAAACGCCTCCACGCTCATCACCATCTATGCCATGGGCGTGGTGGTCGGTGCCCCGTTGATTGCGGCTTTTACCGGCAAGCTGCCGCGCCGCCGGCTAATCCTGCTGCTCATCGGCTTCCTCGTGGTGGGCAACCTCCTCTCGGTCTTGGCCCCGAATTACGCCATCCTCATGATTGCGCGCTTCATCGCGGGCATGCCCCACGGTGCTTATTTCTCCGTGGCTAACCTTTCTGCCGCATCCATGGCGCCCCCAGGCGGCCGCGGCAAGGCCATGGCTTATGTGGGCATGGGCCTAGCCATCGCCACGGTTATTGGTGTGCCGGCCGCCCAAGCCCTCGGCTCCGCGCTGGGTTGGCAGGCGGCCTACCTAGTGGTCGTGGCTTTGGGTATTGTCACCGCCATTGCGTTGTTCTTCCTGATGCCGCACATGACGGAGATGAAGCAGACCGATATTCGCACCGAATTCGGTGCGTTCAAAAACAGCCAGGTGTGGTTCACCGTCATCATGGGCGTGGTCGGCTTTGGCGGCATGTTCTCCGTCTATACCTATATTTCGTGGACCATGACCGAGGTCGCCGGCATGGACCAGAGCCTCATCTGGGTGGTGCTCATGGCCTATGGCATCGGCATGACCATCGGCAATGCCTTTGGCGGCTGGCTGGCTGATCGCAACCTGGAGTTTGGCATTATCTTTGCCTTGGCCTGTCTCATCGTTATCTTGACGGCCTTCTACTTCCTCTCCGGCCATGCCATCCCCGCTACCTTGTGCTTTGGCTGCGTGGCGTTTATGGGCTCTACCCTGGTGCCTTCGCTGCAGCTGCGCTTGGTGCATGTGGCCGGCGACGCCCAGACTTTGGCCGCAGCCCTTAACCAGTCCGCGTTGAACATCGCAAACGCGGCCGGTGCGACCATTGGCGGCGCCGTGGTGGGTGCCGGCTTGGGCTACTCCGCTCCGGCGCTGGCGGGTGCCGGCCTGGCGGCGGCGGGGTGCCTGGTATGGGCTGCGACGATGTGGGATAAAAAGCGCCTTGCTCGCCGCGCCTAGGCATACCGATATGCTGTTGGCATGACCCTTACCATCGCGAGCGTAAACGTCAATGGAATCCGCGCTGCGTGCAAGCAGCGCAATGAAAATAACCCCGGAATGAACGCCTGGCTAGAGGAGACTCCGGCCGATATCGTGCTCATGCAAGAAGTGCGCGCAACCCCGGAGCAAGCCGAAAAGGCCCTGGCCCCAGCCCTCGAGGCGGGCTGGCACTTAGCTCTTGCCGACGCCGCCGCAAAGGGCCGCGCCGGCGTCGGCATCTTGTCCCGCACCCCGCTTGCCGACGTCGAAGTGGGCTTCGGCTCCTTTACCGACGCCGGCCGATGGATCGCCGCTACCACCCGCGACATTCGCGTCGCCTCCCTATACCTGCCTTCCGGCGATACCGGTTCGCCGAAGTTGGATGAAAAGTACCGCTTCTTGGATGAGTTCCAGGAGGTGCTGGCGGAGAACGCGGCGCGCAAGAATTCTGATGGCAGCCCGGCCGATATGGTCATCGGCGGCGACTGGAATATCTGCCACCGCGCCCAGGACCTGAAAAATAATAAGGCCAATGAAAAGAAGGCCGGCCACCTGCCGGAGGAGCGCGCCTTCATGGACCACGTCTTTGGTTCGTTCCCGGATGATGAGCCGCAGGAGAAGAAGAACCTGGGGCAGTGGCAGGGTGTTGTCGAGTACGCCGGCGGCGAGCCGTGGTCCCCGGCCGCGGATCCGCAGTGGTTCGACGTCGCCCGCCGCCTGCACCCGGACGAAGATGGTCCTTATACCTGGTGGACTTACCGTGGTCAGGCGTTTAATAACAACGCTGGGTGGCGCATTGATTACCAGGCGGCCACCCGCCCGATGCTGGAGCGCGCGCAGCGCACCTGGGTGGATAAGGCCCCTACCGTGGAGCAGCGTTGGTCCGACCATTCCCCACTGCTGGTGGAGTACCGCTGATGACGCCGCTATTTAGCGTCCTGTATGTAGTTGGTATTACGGCTGAGTCCATGACCGCCGCATTGTCCGCCGGCCGCCAAAAGCTCGACCTTTTTGGCGTCACCATGATCGCCTCCATGACGGCGCTGGGCGGCGGCACGGTGCGCGATATGATCCTCGATGATCCTCCCTTTACCTGGGTTGAGCACCCCATCTATTTGGTGATCGTCATCGTGGCGGCCGTGGTGACGGTGGGCATGTCCTTCCTCATGCACTATTTCCGCCACCTCTTCCTCATCTTGGATGCCCTGGGGCTTGCGGTCTTTTCGGTGCTCGGCACCCAAATTGCGGTCCATTTAGGTCACGGGTTCATCATTGCCTCGGTTTCCGCGGTGATTTCTGGCGTCTTTGGCGGCGTGCTGCGTGACCTGCTTTCGGATCGCATCCCGCTGGTCTTTTCCGGCGAGTTTTACGCCGCGATTTCGGTGCTCGCCGCGGCGCTATTTATGGCGCTGTACCACAGTGGCCTGGCCGAGGAACCGACCGCGATTATCACCGCCTCCGTGTGCTTTATTGCCCGCTTGGCCGCGATCTACTTCAAGAAAGGCCTGCCCGTCTTTGAATATCGCGATGCCGAGCAGCAGATGGACCCGCGACTGCGTTTGTCCGCGCGCATCGTGCGCGATGGCGCCCGCAAGGCCAAGCGCAAGGCGGGTGCGGCCACGCGCTATGCCAGCCCGATCACGCGCCCGCTGACTCGGCCGCTAAGCCGCCCCTTGAGCCGGACGTTTAGGAAAAAGTCTCGAGCGTTTTTTACCGCGACCGAAGGAACGGACTACAGCGATATGTCGAGCAACCGCATCGCGCGCCGGCCGAAGCAGCAGTCGATTACGCGGCCGAGCGGCCGGCACTCGCCAGGGGCACGGGGAGTAAACGTGGAGCAGCAGTGGAGCTTCAATAAGGGGGACGTCGGCAAGCGCAAGGCACCCAAACACAAGCAGTAGTGCTAGTATAGGTAAGTCAAAAAATTCAGTAATCTGCAACGGAGAAAGTTCATGGCTCGCGCAATTATTTCTTTCGTCCTCGGCGCTGTAATCCTCGGCCTGAGCATCTGGTGGTGGACCGTTGTTGGTCCGTCCTTCGCTTTCCTCGGCCCCATCGTGCTGATGGGCGTGGGCGGCGCGCTGATGGTTGCGGGCTTTGCCATCTTTATGGATGTTGTCAGCCCCACCTCCCGCAAGATTTAAGTTCTTGCGCCGCTTCCCCTGCCCTACGGGTAGGGGATTTTTTCGATCCCTCGCTCAGGCGGCGCCGGGGAAGGATGTGAACCGCGCGGCGAGGCTAGGGGGTAGGATAAGGCACCATGACTGCAGACAATTCCACCGTTTCCCGCGTCCTGTCCGGTATCCAACCCACCGCTGATTCCTATCACCTGGGTAATTACCTAGGAGCGCTCAAGCAGTGGATTGACCTGCAGGACGGCTATGACGCCTTCTACTTCATCCCTGACCTGCACGCGATCACCGTGGAGCAAAATCCGGAGGAGCTGCGCAACCGCACCATCGCGGGTGCCGCACAGCTCATTGCCTTGGGCATTGATCCGGAAAAGTCCACGCTCTTCGTGCAGTCGCACGTGCCCGCCCACGCGGAGCTGACCTGGGTACTGCAGTGCCTCACCGGTTTTGGCGAGGCCTCCCGCATGACCCAGTTCAAGGATAAGTCCGCCAAGCAGGGCTCGGATCGCACCTCGGTGGGCCTATTTACCTACCCGATCCTCATGGCCTCCGATATCTTGCTCTACTCGCCGGATTATGTGCCGGTGGGTGAGGATCAGCGCCAGCACCTGGAGCTGACCCGTAATCTGGCCGAGCGCTTCAACAATAAGTACGGCGAGACCTTCAAGGTACCGGAGCCGTTCATCCCGGAAGGTGCGGCAAAGATTTATGACCTGCAGGAGCCGACCTCCAAGATGTCTAAGTCCGGCGCCAACCCGAAGGGCCTGGTCAACCTGCTTGATGCGCCGAAGACCTCGGCTAAGCGCATCAAGTCCGCCGTGACGGATGACTTGGGCTCGGTGGCCTTCGACCGCAACAAGCAGCCGGGTGTCTCCAATTTGCTGGTCATCCAGTCTGCGCTCACCGGTGAATCCATCGATTCCTTGGTGGAAAAGTACGCCGGCCAGGGCTACGGCCACCTCAAGGTCGATACCGCCGACGCGCTGCAGGAATTTACCACTCCGCTCAAGGCGCGCTATGACGAGTTGATGGCGGACCGCGGCGAGCTCGAGCGCATCCTGGCGCAGGGCGCGGAGACGGCGCAAGAGATTGCGCAGCCGCTTGTCGACGCCGTTTATGAAAAGGTCGGCTTCCTTCCCCGCCTGCGCAAGTAGCAAGCGGCCGCTTCCCCCGTGCCCCACCCCACAAAGGGACAAGTGGGGGTTTGCCAGTTACTCTAGGTGGGATAAAAACTGTGCGAGCAAGAAGGGAAGCACGTGCCTACCACCACGCAATCCTCCTCGAAGAAGACGGACCACTACGGCATCGAACGCGCCAATGCCGACGATCCCGGTGCGGTAGATAAGATTCGCTCCAAGTCCGGATTCGTTGACCACCTCATGCGCATGAACGAGCGCTACGGTGCCGAAGGCGGCAACCAGTTTGCCGCCGGCATCACCTATTATTCGGTGCTCTCCATCTTCCCGCTTGCCATGCTGATCGTGGCCACCGTCGCCGCCGTCTTGGCTAACCGCGAGGACCTGCTCAATGATCTGCAATCCCATATCACCAGTTCTATCGATGGCGATATGGGCGATACGGTTAACAAAATCCTCGATACCGCCATTGACCAACGCGGCGCCATGTTCGGTATCGGTGGTTTGACCACCCTGTGGTCCGGCCTGGGATGGATGAATAACCTGCGCATCGGTATCTCGGCGATGTGGGGTATCGATGCCAACGAGGGCGGTTCCTTCTTGAAGAAGAAGTTGTCTGACCTGGTGGGCCTCATTGGCCTTATCGTGGCGTTCCTCATCGCCTTTGGCGTGACCGCTGCCGGGTCCTCCGGCCTTACCCAGAAGATCTTTGAGCGCGTAGGAATCGAGTCCTTCTCGGGCATGGACCTGGTGATTTTCTTTGTCGGCTTGGCTGTGGGCCTTCTGGCCAACTTCATTGTCATGTGGTGGCTGATTATGATCCTGCCGCGCACCAAGGTTCCGAAGAAGTCCGGCCTTATCGGCGCAGCCATCGGTGCCGTCGCTTTCGAGCTGCTTAAGCAGCTGTCTACGGTCATCATGTCCTCTGCTACCGGCAGCCCTGCCGGCGCGGTCTTCGGACCGGTCATCGTGCTCATGGTGGTCATGTACCTAATCTGGCGCGTGGTGCTGTACGTCTCCGCGTGGACCGCCACCACCGCCGAGTCCCTGAAGTACGCTCACCCGCCGGTCCCAGAGCCGGCCGTTATTCGCGTCCGCAACGAGGTCAAGGAAGGCGCGCCTGCAGGTGCGACCTTCGGCGTTGGCGCCGCTGTAGGCGCCGCGGCCGTGGGCGCATGGAGCTTGTTGCGCCGTAAGTAAAATCTCCTCCTTAGGGGTGAGGCCGCCGCTGCCAGTGGGCTTTAAGATGGAGCATTATGAACGCCAATGACATCGCACCGAATCTTTATGAGGAATGGGGACTAGATCGCCGCGATGGCGAGCACGAGCTTTTAGTCTTGTTGGAGTCCAAGGATGTGCTGCTGCAGCAGCAAGGCCAAGACATTGAAGATCCGCGGCGCGCGCAGCTGCGCATCGCTGCCAGCGTCTTAGGCTCTGCTGCAAAGCGGTCCGAATACGATAAGGCGTGCGCGGCGGGAGTGCGCCCCACCTGGGGAGACCTAGGACAGCTGGGTGCGGTAGGGCAGTGGAACCCGCGGCCACAGCAAGCCCAGCAGCAAGCTCAGTCATTCCAGCCCGGTCAGGCGGCCGGGCCGGGGCGTCACGCTCAGCAGGAACCGCGATTTGCGCAGACCGCGAGCCCCTATGGGTCGCCATATTCGCGCAATCCCTTTGCCCCGCAGCACAATCCATTCCCGCCGGCAACGGCGAACGCTGCCGTCCCCGCACCGCTGGTACAGCACCCAGCGCCTGAAATTAGCCAGCGTGCCGGTCAAGATGCGCGCATCGGCATGGCCATTTTGGACCTCATCTTCTTTTCGCTCATTAGCGGCAGCTTCGGCGGCGCGCTGCTGTCCGGCGGCGTGGATGAGCTTTCGACGTTCATTGGCGGCGCTATCATCTTGCTGCTCTACACCTTGGGCACTGAGTGTTGGCTCGGCGCCAGCCCGGCTAAGCTGCTGATGGGCTACACGGTGCGCGATGTCGACACCAAAGAGCGGCTCACCCTCACCCAGTCCGCTAAGCGTCAGTGGTGGCGCCTAGTCAATATCGTGCCGGGCCCCGGTACGTTCGCCAGCTGGGTGGGCGCCGGCGTGCATACCTTCACCATTTCGGAGAAGAATAACCGCCGCGGCACCCACGATGAGTGGGCTAACGCCGAAGTAGTGAAAAAGCACCCACGCACATAGCCAGCAACACTACGGCGCCGGCGATAACCCAGCCGAGCCAGCCCTGCACCCCGTCCAAGGAAGAGTTCGCGGATTGCGCCTGGGCATCGGGCGCCGGCGTTGCCGCAGGGGACGCAGGGGAGTTGGCGTCGGAATGGGCGTCGGCAAGCAAATGCCCTACACCATCCCCGGGATGCACCTTATAGGCCTCGTGCAGCAGTTTCTGAGCCTGCTCCCACGCGCGCGGGCCGTGCTCCACGGTGGTATCGAGCAGCACCGCCTGCAGTCGCCGGCCATGGCGGTCAAGCGCGCCGACGAAGGTATGGTGTGCATCATCGGTAAAGCCCGTCTTGCCACCAATACCATCCGGATCATTGAGGAAGAGCCCGTTATCGTTGCCTAATTGGTAACCATCAAGGTCGCCCCAGCCGGGGAACTCCACGGACTCTGTATCCACAATCCGCGCGAAGGTCGGGTTATGGAAGGCCGCGCGGTAAATGCGGGAAATGTCCTCTGCCGAGGTAGACATGCCCGGGGCATCGAGCCCGGAGTAGCTGGCCGCATAAGTGGAATTCGTGCCGATCTCGGCCGCCTTGTCATTGACCTTGCGCAGCGTGGCCTCGTCCCCGCCCAGTTCCTGGGCCAGGGCGTGCGCGGCATCGTTGCCAGAGGCCATGAGCAAGCCCTGCAAAAGCTGTTCCACCGTGTACGTGCCGCCCGGGCCGATACCTACCGCTGAGCCATCAATCTGTGCCGATTCTTCGCCCACCTCGACCTTCTGGTGCAGATCCAGTTCGTCGATGACCACCAGCGCCAGCAGCGCCTTGATGATGGAGGCCGGCCGGTAGCGGCCGTTAGGGTCCTTCATCGCGATGATTTCGCCGGTATCGATATCGGAGACCATCCACGCCGCAGCCACCACATCCTTATCCACCTTGAACCCTTCGGGCAGGGTGGTGCCGCAGGCCTCATCGCTATCCACCGGCGGCAACGGGGTGGGGGAGGCCTGCCCAGGAGCGAGGCGCTCTGAGGTGGTGGTGGCCTTTTCCGGGCGCTCGGCGTGCGGGCACTTATCGGTATCCGGGGCGGCGGTACGCGTGGTGGTCGGAGTTTCCGGCTCTTCCGCCAGCGCGAGCGGTGCGCCGCTGAGCAGGACGGCAACGAGAGAACTAGCGATAATTCTTTTCATGACATGACACATCTTAGGCCCGTGCCTACGATGGGACGCATGCATGACGCGCCTTTGATTAGCCCTGAAAACAAGGACTCCGCCGCCGACGTGGTGGCCAAGCTGCCTAAGGTCTCCCTCTTTGAGACCATTAACTCCACGGCCGCCACGCCGGAGGAACTTACCGCGACCATCCGCGAGCGCTACGAAGCCTTGGCCGCCGATGGCGTGGTCTACGCGGAATTGCACCTGGATCCAGCAGCGATTGGCCTAGACGCTGCCGCGGTTGTCGAAGCCGCTGGTGCAGCCCGCATTCCTTCCCTCGACTCCCGCCTCGTCCTCGCCGGCACGGCCCCTGAGGCAGTAGTGCCTGACGACGCCCCCGTGGTGGGCTACAACCTGCCCCAGGACCAAGCGGGCACGGCCGCGGACTTCCGCGCCGCATACCTGCCCACCCAGATTCACGTGGGCGAGGACTTCGCAGAAGTAGAGCGCGCCGCCCAGGCCGGCGTGAACCGCCTTATCCACCCGGTGAATATGATCGATGACTTCACTGCGAATATTGAAGGCATCGTGCCGGGTAAGGCCTCTGGCTACATCCGCGACCGTCATATTCCCCTGGTCTTTACCCCACTAGAGGAGGCCGAGGAGCTGACCGACCACCCACTGCCACTGCTGCAACAGCTGGGTTTTACCTGCACCATTTCCTCGGGCGCGACTACCTTGACCAAGCAGTTCCTTGCGCTGAGTGAGACTTTTGGCTACGGGCTGGAGGAATTTTTCGATCTTACCGTCAAAGCGGTGGAGAATTCCTTCGCTGACCAGGAATTACGGCAGCATCTGCTAGAAACGGTTATCTTGCCAGCATACGAGGAACTATCTGATCCGGAGCTTGCTGGCCCGGACACGGAAGGGTCCCTCGCAGATGCTGCAGACGCCGCTGAAGAATAGAAACGATTAAAGGAGAATTACATGCCTTCCGTACTTTTTGTTGTTACCGCTGCTGAGGAATGGACACTGGCCGATGGCACCAAGCGCCCGACCGGCTATTGGGCCGAGGAGCTTATTGCCCCGCACCGCGTCTTCCAGGGCGCAGGCTGGGATATCCACTTCGCCACCCCGGGGGCGAAGGCTCCCGTCGTAGATGAGTACAGCCTGGAGGTGCTGCCCGATAACGTGCGCATGGCGCAGGAAAATTACCTGGCAGAGTTAGGCGTAGCGCTGGAGAACCCGATGAACCTGGCCGATGTCAATGAGGAAGACTATGACCTCATTTTCTACCCAGGCGGCCATGGCCCGATGGAGGATCTGGCCTATGACCAGGATTCCGCTAAGCTGCTGCAGGCTCGCATGGATTCCGGCCGCAAGCTTGCCTTGCTCTGCCACGCCCCAGCGGCGATGTTGGCCGTGGATAACGAGAACTGGACGTTCAAGGGCTACAAGATGACCGCCTTCAGCAACGCTGAGGAGGGCGAGGACGTCATCGCCGCCGCTAAGTGGGCGCTGGAGACCCGCCTGCGCGAGCTCGGCGCGGATTACCAGGAGACCGATCCGATGTCCCCGAACGTCATCGTGGATCGCAACCTGTACACCGGCCAGAACCCGGCTTCCTCTGAGCCGCTGGCACAGCGCATTCTGCGCGATTTCTAAATGCGCGTTTCGCAAGTGCTCAAGGCCGGGGTTGCCCTGACCGGCGTGGTCGGGGCAGCGGGCATGGCGGCGTATGCGCTCAGCCGCCGGCCGTACCTGCGTGAGGTGGCACCGGGGCTGCGCAGCCCGATTTTGTACCTGCCAATGCACCTGCTTGCCGACGCCACCTTTGCCCGAGCCAGCCGCTTCTTTGCCAGCATCGATTTCTCCCGTCCGGTGCGGCATGCGGTGGACGTGACGGAGTTTTCCGCTTCCTTCGATGGCCACGCCTTTAGCGCCCGCGTGCTTACCCCACGTGGCGATGCTCAGGGCGCAGCCACCGCTGGGCCGCGCCCCGTGGTGGTGTGGACGCACGGCGGCGGCCATCTTATCGGTGGACCGGCCATGTATGACCCGCAAAATGCCCGCATGGCGGCCGAGCTCGGTGCCATCGTGGTGGCCCCGCGCTACCACAAATCCACCCAGGAACCATTCCCCGCGGACCATGATGAGTGCTACGCCGCGCTGCGTTGGGTGCAAGAACACGGCGATAAGCTGGGCGGGGATACCTCGCGCATCGCGGTCGCTGGCGATAGCGCCGGCGGCGGCCTCGCCGCGGGTCTGGTGCAGCGTGCCTTTGATGAGGGCCATCCGGTCCGCGCGCTCGGCCTGGTCTATCCCATGCTGGATCACCGCACCACGGATAAGTCCGGTGCGGTGGGCCAATTCATCTGGACGGCGGGCCCGAACCGCGGCGCGTGGTCGATGTATCTGGGGGATGACCACCTGGATGTTGACCTGCCGCCCTATGCTTCACCGGCCACGCGCAGTGATCTTTCCGGCCTGCCGCCCACGTGGATCGGGGTAGGCGGCATCGACCTTTTCTGCGATGAATCCGTGGCTTTTGCCCAAGACCTCGATGCGGCCGGCGTGGACACCACCCTGGATGTGTGGGCCGGCGCCTATCACGGGTTTGACCAGATTAAACCCAAGGCCCCGCAATCGCGCGAGCTTATCGACGCCCTCATTGACCACCTTGGCCGCCACCTCTAAAGTCACCTATTAAGGGAGGCTGAGCAATGAAATACAACACGCACGTGTCGTGGGTCGTAACTTTCATCAGCCTTATTGTGCTCGGCCTGATTCTGGGCGTGGTCTTTGGGATAGGAACCCTGGGCCGATCCATTGTTGGCCTCAGTGCCTTTGTTGTGTGGCTGATTTTCGATAAATACATGCGCGACCGGACCCGACGCCAAGAGGAAGAAGCGCCGGGCCGCTAGACGCAAAAAGCCGCCCCTCTCCGCCCAGCTGCGGTGCAGTGGGGCAGAGGCTAGGGCGGCGGATGTTACGCGCGGCCGGGGCCGCTCGAACCGTGCGGGTTTAGAACTTAGAGAAGCGCTTGATGAGCATGTCCTCCAAGCCCTTCCAAGACTCGGCGTGCTCGTTATATGGCTTGGACGGTACGTAGCCGGCGTGCTCGGTGGAGCCGAGCATGTAGCCCAAGTAGTCCTGCAGGCGCGGGTGAGCCAGCATATAGGAGTTGATGGAATCGTCGCCGGCCCAGTCGGCAGCATCGGCGCATACCTCATAGCAGCGCGCCATCTGATCGGAATCGACGGCCTCTGGGCCCTTTTCGATATCGCGCACGATGCCGTTGAAGGAGTACTGGTTATCCGGGTGGACCTGAACTTCTAGCTCGCCGGCATTAGCGGCGGCGACAACCTCTTCCCAGGTGGATACGCGTGCCAGGTCGTGGTCATCGTTGTCCATGATCCAGCGCACGAGGGTCTTCGGGGAATCGAAGGTGAAGATCTCGCCCCACTTGCCCAAGAAGATGGGCTTGCCGTCCAGGTAGGTGCGCAGGGTGTAGACGGACTTGGACTGCGCGGTGATCTTGATGGGATCGATGCCGGCGGCGGCCCACGGGGAGTTATCGTACGGGTCAGCGGCCTCGGCGGCGGCCTTGCGCTTTTCCTCGGCTTCCTTGGCCGCAGCGGCGGAGGCGGCGGCAGCAGAAGAGATGCGCTCCTTGGCATCGGAAACCTTGGCCGCATCAAAGTCATCGCTGGAGACCACGCGGACGTGCTCATCCAGGTTCTCGATGACCTTCTTCCAGTTGCCGGCGATGACGTGGCCCACGCCGGACCACTCGCTCATGCCCTGTTCGCCGGAGTAGTGGTCGGCGCCGCGAGAGACATTGCGCAGGATGGAGTGGGAGGCGAAGAAGATGGTGGTGTGCTCTGCACCGGCGACGTCGGCAAGCGCAGAGGCCATCTCCAGGTTGCGGGCCACCGTGGATACGTTCCGGTGGCTCGGGCGACCAGCCAGCGCCTCCGGCATGCCGATGAGGTCATACTCATCGCGCTCGGCCGGGGTAACGCGGTCCGCATCGCGGCCAGCAAACTGGTCCCACTGCGGGTGGTCCAGCAAATCGTGCTTAGTGTCAGACTCCACGAAGCACAGCAGCTCGGCGGGTGAGTTAAAGGCTAGGACGGCCTCGTCGTCGCCCAAAAAGGCCTGCCACTCGGAGCCATTTTGGCGCCACTTGGGTGCCCAGAGGGTATAAAAATCGCCCTCGGTCAGCGAGAGCTTTACAGGTACAATTGCGCGGGTGCTCATGGCGTTTTAGTCTACCCAACGCCCTAAGCAGCGCGCGAGAGCGCACCGGCCTTAGGCCGTGGGGCGCCAAAATCCTTTGAATTGCATGCCCATATTCGTGGTGCGCAGCGGGTTGGTTTGCACCGGGTCGCCGGCCTCCACGATTTCGCCATTGCCGGAATACATTGCCACGTGCCCATCCCATACCACTAGGTCACCGGGCTGCAATTGATCCGCGCTGACCTGCTGACCAACCGCCTGCTGGTCCGCCGTGCGCGGCAATTCCACTCCGGCCTGTGAATATGCCCATTGGGTAAGGCCTGAGCAATCGAAGCCACCGTTTCCAGTGCCACCCCATACGTAGGGCTGTCCCACTTGGCTCTTCGCCGCGGCGACCGCGGCCTGCCCGGCGGCCGAACCACCCTCGGCAGAAGACTCTGGTGCGGGCGGGGGAGAAGGCGCGTCGTGTGGGGCAGCATCGGCGCCGGCCCCATCGTCCGCCGCGGATTGTTCTGGAAGAGCGGTGGCTTGCTGGGCGCCGGTGGGGCTTACGGGGGCATCGGCAAGCGCGGAGTGCACCGGCTGCTGCGCTACGAGCTGCAAGGACTGAGCGGCCGCGCTGAGATCACCCACCAGGCGCTGCACGCGGGCAGTGGCCATGCCCAAGTGCTGGGAGATAAGCGCACGCAGCTGAGCCAGAGCGGCGGCACGCGCCGACGGATCCAGCGACAGGAAACCCAGCGCGGTGGGCAGGGCCTGGCGCACCAGCTGCGTAGCGATGCCCACCAGATCCCGGATGGTACCCGCTACCAAGGTGCGGGCCTGGCTGAGCGCGGCAGAGATGGTTGCATTATCGAGATCGATATTTTTCGCCGATTCGAGTAGGGGAGCGGGATTGCCGTGGGCGATAGCGGCCAAAGGCTCGGCGGCGGAAAGATCCGGCACGCGGGGAAGCTCAACCTCCGGAAGCTGCGCCGGTTGCATGGTGGCAATCTGCTTGAGCGCGGTATCGAGCATCTACATCGCCGCCCCAAGGTGCTGGCCTAGCGAGGCATCGGTGTCTTCTGCTTCGCGCGACATCTGGAATCCGGAGTGGGCAACCTGCCCCATATCGTTGCGCAGCACGCTCATGCGCGCGCCCACATTATCGAGCGCGGCATGCACGGCCTCATTGAAAGCTGTGAATGCGGAATCTTCAGGCAAAATTGGATGGGGCGGATTCTCCACTTGGGACTGGGCGTGCAGGTCGCGGGCGAGGTGGCGGGCATAGTCAGTATCGATCGTGAAAGGTCTCATGCCCTATTGGACTGCCCGATGGCCCATTTGGTTCCCAAAAAGTTTAAAGTGGTGGTCATGGACATCCACGTAGTAGACCACCCGCTTGCCGCCTCCCGCCTTACCCTCATGCGCGATGCGCGCAGCGATAACTCCGCTTTCCGCGCCGCCCTGAAAGACTTGGGCGCCATGCTTGTCTATGAAGCATCCCGCGACCTTGCCGTGGAGAACTTCGACTGCGCCACCCCGGTTTCTACCGCACAGGGAACCCGCCTGCAGGACCCGCCCATCATCGTGCCGATCATCCGCGCCGGGCTGGGCATGGTGGACCCGGCCCTGTCTATGATTCCGGATGCGCAGGTCGGCTTCATTGGCATGGCCCGCAACGAAGAGACGCACGAGCCGGTGCCGTACCTGGAGGCATTGCCGGAGGACCTGACCGGCCGTACGGTGTTCGTGGTGGATCCAATGCTGGCCACCGGTGGTTCCCTGCTGCACGCATTGCGCCTGCTCGCTGGCCGCGGCGCCACCGATATCACCGCCATCTGCATGGTCTCGGCGCAGCCGGGTGTGGATGCGCTGGCTGAATCCGATCTGCCGGTGCGCCTAGTCACCGCCGCTATCGATCCTTCGCTCAACGAGGATGCTTATATCGTGCCGGGCTTGGGCGATGCTGGTGACCGCCTCTACGGTCCGCGCAATATCGACCTTTAAGGTAATCTTCTCCCTGGAAAGGCGACCGCACTTTCCAGGGGGAGAATATGAGTTTCATTCATCTAATGTGGTCGAGCTACGGCCACGGATTTTCGCAACAATTGCGGCGGGTGCGACAGCGTCGGGGGATTTCGCAACAGGCGCTGGCGGAGATTTCTGGGGTATCGCGCAGCCAAATTTCCAATCTGGAGCGCAACGAAAATGGCATGCACGCCATGGCCGATCCGCAGCTGTCTACGGTATATAAGCTGGCCTTGGCTCTAGAAATCCCGCCGGCGGTGCTGCTGCCGGCCGGTGGGGACGTGGTGGAAGGACATTTGACCGATTCCGCGGTGGCCGTCGCCGAGGACGTCGCGCCTTTCCCGCAAGGCTATGTGGACCGGCGTCGGTTTGCCGCCACGTGGAACGGCGCCCTGAACTAGCGCACCCCGCATCACCACCTGAGTTACTGAACCGCATGGTCTAGTTGTAGACTTTGCACCCAGACGTATTTCAACGACAGGGAAGGCACGCGGATGATCTCGGAATTCATCAACGAGTGGTTCAATGCCCACCGTGCGGAGGTCATCGCGTGGCGGCGCCATATCCACCGCCACCCGGAAACCGCGAACCAAGAGGTGGAAACCACCAACTTCCTAGCCTCTATCCTGCAGGACTATGGCTTGGAGCCACAGCGCTTCCCACAGACCGGCCTCATGGTAGACATAGGCCCCGATACGGAGCTAGGCCGGCTGGCCTTCCGCGCCGATATCGACGCCCTGCCGGTCACCGAGGTCACCGGGCTGGAATATACCTCCGAAGTTCCCGGAAAGATGCATGCCTGCGGCCACGACGTGCACACCACCGTGGCGCTCGGTCTGGCCTGTGCATTGGCGGATTTCCAGCGCGTCCACGACCTGCCGCTGGGCATTCGCGTCATCTTCCAGCCGGCCGAAGAGGTATGGGTCGGCGGTGCGACCGACGTCATTGAATGGGGCGCGCTGGAGGGCGTGCATTCCATTTTTGCCATCCACGCCGAGCCCAAGCTGCGCGTGGGGCGCATCGGTATCCGCGCCGGGGCGATCACTTCTGCTACCGACGTGGTGGAGCTCAATATCAAGGGCCCAGGCGGGCATACCTCCCGGCCGCACCTGTCGGCCGATGTCGTCTATGCCCTGGGCAAGGTCATCACTGAACTGCCCGCGCTGCTTTCGCGCCGCGTTGACCCACGCACCGGCACCGTTTTGGTTTTTGGCCAGGTCAATTCCGGCTATGCGCCCAATGCCATTCCGGAGACCGGCAGCTTGACCGGCACCATGCGCACGGCGGATATTGGCATCTGGCGCGATATGCAAAGCCTCTTTACCGAGCTGGTGGATCAAATCCTTGCGCCGGTAGGCGTAGAACATGAGCTGACCTATAACCGCGGCGTTCCGCCGGTGCTTAACGACGACGTCGCAACCGCCCTGCTTGCCTCCGCAGCCCAATCCATCGATCCGCAGGCCGTCGTGCAAGCCCCGCAATCCTCCGGCGGCGAGGACTTTTCCTGGTACCTAGAAAAGGTCCCCGGTTCCATGGCGCGGCTTGGCTGCTGGTCCGGCGAGGGCGAGCAGCATGACCTGCATATGGGCGATCTCATCGTGGATGAGCGGGCCATAGGTGTGGGCATCAAGCTCTTCGGCGCCGTGGTTGAGCAGTTCATTGGGGAGAATGCGGAGACAGACTAACGCGCTTTAAGGTCCTACACGTTAGACTCGTAAGCGACTTTTAAAGTGGAGCTGATAAAGGAGCAAGTGCGTGTTGAACCAGACCAAGCGAATTGTCATCATCGGCGGTGGCCCGGCAGGCTATGAAGCCGCATTGGCAGGCGCCAAGTATGGTGCAGAAATCACCATTATTGAAGACCAAGGCATGGGCGGTAACAGCGTTATCTTGGACTGCGTTCCTTCCAAGTCCTTCATCGCCGGCGCTAATATCAAGACCGACTTGCGCCGCGCCGAGGATATGAAGCTCAACGAAGGCATTGGCCAGGCCCACCTCTCCCTGACCGCTCTGAATAAGCGTGTGCAGGACCTGGCAAGCAAGCAGTCCTCCGATATCCGCGCCACGGTGGAATCCCTAGGCGCCCGCGTTATTGACGGCCGCGGCTACTTCCCAGAGGATCAGGAAGCCGATGCCTTTGGCGGCCACAAGGTCACCGCGGTATTCAACGAGGACGGCCACGAGGAAACCATTAACGCAGATCTTGTCTTGGTAGCCACCGGCGCCACCCCTCGCATTCTCCCCGGCGCTCAGCCGGATGGCGAGCGCATCCTTACCTGGCAGCAGGTCTACAACCTCACTGAGCTGCCGGAGCACCTCATCGTCGTCGGTTCCGGCGTCACCGGTGCCGAGTTCGTCTCCGCCTTTGCAGAGCTGGGTGTGAAGGTCACTATGGTTGCCTCCCGCGACCGTATTTTGCCGCATGACGACGCCGATGCGGCCGACGTCCTCGAGACCGTGCTGAGCGAGCGCGGCGTGGAACTGGAAAAGAACTGCCGCGTGGAAACCGTCAACCGCACCGAGGATGGCAACGTCCTGGTCACCACGCAGGACGGCCGCGAAATCACCGGCTCCCACGTCATCATGTCCATCGGCTCTGTCCCGAATACCCAGGACCTCAAGCTGGAGAATGTCGGCGTGGAAACCGCCAAGTCCGGCCACATTCAGGTCGACCGCGTCTCCCGCACCAATATTGCCGGCATCTACGCCGCTGGCGACTGCTCTGACCTCTTCCCATTGGCGTCCGTCGCCGCAATGCAGGGCCGCGTAGCCATGTACCACGCACTGGGTGAGGGCGTTTCCCCGCTGCGCCTGAAGACCGTGGCCAACGCCGTCTTCACCCGTCCGGAAATCGCCGCCGTCGGTTTCACCCAGGCAGAGATTGAGGCCGGCGAAGTCGCCGCCCGCACCATCACCATGCCGCTCAATACCAACCCGCGAGCCAAGATGCGTTCCCTGCAGCACGGCTTTGTCAAGCTCTTCTGCCGCGCCACCTCTGGCCGCGTTATCGGTGGCGTCATCGTTGCGCCGACCGCCTCCGAGCTCATTCTGCCCATTGCCATGGCCGTGACGAACCAGCTCACCGTGAACCAGCTGGCCGATTCCTTCGCCGTATACCCGTCCCTGTCGGGCACCATCACCGAGGCTGCACGACGCCTCGTTGCCCACGACGATCTGGAGTAAACGAAACCAATTCCTCTCTTCGCGCCCGCACTCGATAAGCAGTCGAGATCGGGCGCTTTTTCATGCGCCGCTAAAAGGTGGAGTAAGAATGCTCGGCGGTGCGATTGAGTGAAACCTGGATGGCGCGATCCGCTTGAGGAAGAGCACGCTGGGGGCAATGCTCGCGCGGGCAAGCGGTACAACCAGGGCCGATAGGGGTGGCGGCGGATACGTCTAAATTAAGCGCATCGGCGTAGACAATGCGGTCGGCCTCAGAGATATCGCAGCCTAAGCCCACGGCGAACTCTTTACGAGGGGTTCCCCAAGATTGTGCGGTTCCTTGCACAAAGCGACCTATCCACAGGTAGACGTGACCGTCTGGCATGGCGGCTACCTGGCGGGTGATGCGATTGGGCGTCTCAAAGGCGCGGTGGACTACCCATAATGGGCATGACCCGCCCGAGCGGGCGAAGTGGAAGGCGGTGGAGGATTGGCGCTTGGAGATATTCCCAGCGCGGTCGGTGCGGATGAAGGAAAAGGGCACGCCGGTAAGGCCTGGGCGCTGGAGGGTGGCCAGGCGTTGTGCGGTGGTTTCGAAACCGGTGCCAAAGTAGTTGCACAAAAGGTCGATATCGTAGCGGGTCTTCTCAGCCATCGACAGGAACGGTTGATAGGGCATGGTGACCGCGGCCGCGAAGTACTGTGCGAGCCCTAAGGTAGCTAGTTCTTGCGCCTCGCCGGCAGGAAGCTCGGAGACGAGGTTATCGCAGACATCGCGGTAGGCGAGCAGGCAGTATTGGAGCGCCATTTCAAAGACCAATTGGGCTTCGGAAAGGCCGTCACGAAGCGCAAGCTCCCGGGTGTCTGGATCGAAGTCGCGGCGTGGCCCCGGCCGGGAAAAGCGGACGGTAACGCCGAGGTCCTCGTGCATGCGGGACGCTAAACGGCCACGGCGTAGCACCCGGTCACCGAGCTGGCCGGCGAGCTCTTCAGCTAGGACATCGAGCTCGTGGATGTAGTTATGGGCGTCGTAGAAAAAATCACGGACAAGCTCAAAAGGGGAGCGCTCCCGCGCTGGGGCGCGGGTGGCGACGTCGACGAAACGGGGCATGAGCTCCGGAAAGCGCGAGGCTAGGTCGGCCAAGGAGTCTTCGGCAGCGTCGGGAAAGATGCGGCGCAGGTCGGTGATGGTGCGCGTATCGCGGTCGTCTGCGAAATATCCGGGATCCACATTGAAGCGCTGGGTCAGCTGCATGAGCACGGTGACGGTAAGCGGGCGTTGATCGTTTTCGAGCTGGTTGAGGTAGCTGGTTGATAGTCCCAACTGTTTGGCCATCGCTACCTGTGTTAGCCCCCGCTGCTTGCGCAGTGCATGGATTCGTGCCCCCGCATAATGCTTGGTCATCGCTAGTTCGGCCACCTTTCGCCGCCGTGAACAGAAGAAACCACAAGGTTTGCAGATTCCACTGAATCGTTCCGCTAGATTACACACACCCTACTTATAGCGCAGAGCACATTCAAGCATTTAGTGTGATGTGAGACGCACCGCAGAGTGAAGGAGGACCCATCTAGTGAAGAAGCACGAGGTACGCACCCATAAATCCGCCGAGGAATTTCCCTATGAGGAACACTTGGCATACAAGGTGGCAGAAGTGGCCGCGGACCCCGTAGAGGTCCCAGCTGAGACCACCGACATGATTATTAACCGCATTATCGACAACGCAGCTGTGGCTATGGCCTCCGTGGCACGGGGGCCTGTAACCTCCGCCCGCACCATGGCGCAGGCACACCCGGTAAGCGAGGGAGGTTCCACTGTATTTGGTGTGGATGGAGCCTACTCGGCCGAATGGGCCGCCCTAGCCAACGGCACAGCGGTCCGTGAGCTGGACTATCACGACACCTTCCTCGCCGCTGAATACTCGCACCCAGGGGACAATATTCCGCCGCTTCTTGCTACCGCGCAGCACAAGGGCCTTAGCGGCCGTGATCTTATCCGCGGCATCGCTACCGGCTATGAAATCCAGGTCAACCTCGTTAAGGGAATTTGCCTGCACGAGCACAAGATTGACCATGTAGCGCACCTCGGGCCCTCCGTGGCCGCCGGCATCGGTACCATGCTCGGTTTGGATAGGGACACGATCTACCAGGCGGTGGGTCAGGCGTTGCACACCACGACCGCCACCCGCCAATCCCGCAAGGGACTGATTTCTTCCTGGAAGGCCTATGCCCCAGCCTTCGCGGGAAAAATGGCCATTGAGGCCGTCGACCGGGCGATGCGTGGCGAGGGCGCACCGGCGCCCATCTGGGAAGGCGAGGATGGATTCATCGCGTGGATGCTGCACTCGCCGGAGCGCACTTACTCCGTCCCGCTGCCGGAGGACGGCGAGCCAAAACGAGCCATCTTGGATACCTACACCAAGGAACACTCGGCCGAATACCAGGCCCAAGCTCCCATCGATATGGCCTTTGCATTGAAGAAAACCCTGGCAGAAAGGGGACTGAGGACAGCGGATATCGAGTCCATCGTTCTGCATACCTCGCACCACACGCACTATGTCATCGGTACCGGTGCCAATGATCCGCAAAAGATGGATCCCTCTGCTTCCCGGGAGACGCTGGATCATTCCATCATGTACATCTTTGCCGTCGCCCTTGAGGACGGCGAGTGGGACCACGAGGCTTCTTATGCTCCCGAGCGTGCCAACCGCCCGGAGACCATCGAACTTTGGCACAAGATTTCCACCGTCGAGGACCCCGAGTGGACCCGCCGTTATCACTCCAACGACCTTTCTGAAAAGGCCTTTGGTGGCAAGGCTGTGATCACTTTCAAAGACGGCACGGTGGTAGAAGATGAGCGCGCCGTTGCTGACGCCCACCCGCTTGGTGCCCGACCCTTTGCGCGCGAGCAATACATAGAGAAGTTCAGAAAACTCGCAAACGGCATCGTGGACGAGGCCGAACAAGAGCGCTTCCTCAACGCCGTCCAAAACTTGGAAAATCTCACTGACCTTACCGAGTTAAACGTGCGGGTGACCGATGCTCACCTCGCCGCCGCACCCCAGAAACCGGAAGGACTCTTCTAATGGCTGGACTATTTGGCTCTTTGAAAACTCCCGCGGAAAAGCGCCAGCAATTCCGCGCCGACCTTGAATCCGGCACCATTACCCGATTGCCAGGCGCGTTCAATCCCCTGACCGCGCGCTTAATTCAGGATATCGGTGGTTTCGGCGGAGTTTATGTCTCCGGCGCGGTGCTGGCCAATGATTTGGGCCTTCCCGATATTGGCCTGACCACCTTGACTGAGGTAGCACAGCGCTCGGGCCAGATTGCCCGCGCGACGGCCCTGCCCGTGCTTGTCGACGCCGACACGGGCTTCGGCGAACCCATGTCCGCCGCCCGCACCATAGCCGCACTCGAAGACGCGGGCCTGGCCGGATGCCACCTTGAAGACCAGGTCAACCCGAAGCGCTGCGGCCACCTCGACGGCAAAGAAGTGGTGGACACAGATATTATGCTCCGCCGTATTAGCGCCGCGGTCAACGAGCGGCGCGACCCTAACTTCATTGTTTGTGCCCGCACCGATGCCGCAGGAGTCAATGGCATCGATGACGCCATCGACCGTGCAAAGGCTTACGCCGATGCTGGTGCGGACCTTATCTTCACTGAGGCGTTGTACCAGCCAGCAGACTTTGAAAAATTCCGCGCCGCTGTTGACACCCCGTTGCTGGCAAATATGACCGAATTCGGCAAGACCGAGTTGCTTTCGGCGCAACAGCTAGAAGACCTCGGCTATAACGCAGTCATCTGGCCTGTCTCCACCTTCCGCGTGGCTATGGGCGCCACCGAAGATTTCCTGCGGGATATGCATGAAACCGGCTTGCAAACCGACTGGCTCGAGCGCATGCAACACCGTTCCCGCCTTTATGAGCTGGTGCGCTACGAGGAATACAACGACTTCGACCAATCCGTATTCACCTATTCCAAAGACACCTACCGACCAACCTTCGAAAGCTAAGGAGAATTCCCACCATGTCCGATAAGAACCAGACCCCCGAAATCCGCAAGGGCCTGTATGGCGTCGTCGTCGATGAGACTGCCGTGTCCAAGGTCGTCCCTGAGACCAACTCACTGACCTACCGCGGCTATCCCGTCCAAGAGCTTGCCCGCTATTGCTCCTTCGAGGAAGTGGCTTATCTGCTGTGGAACGGCAAGCTACCGGGGCAGGAATCCCTCATCCGTTTCTCTGCCCGCGAGAAAGCCCTGCGCCACTTGGAGCGCCATGTCATTGACCTCATTATGTCCATGCCGCTGTCGTGCCACCCAATGGACGTTCTGCGTACCGCCATTTCCTATATCGGTTCCCAAGACCCAGAGGAATATACCAAGGACTCTGAACATATCCGTCGTACCGCGCTTGAGCTAATGGCCAAGATTCCCACGATCATTGCTCTCGATATCCGACGCCGCCGCGGTGAAGGCTACATCCAACCTTCTCGCAAGAAGGGCTTTGCGGAGAACTTCCTGTGGATGGTCTTCGGTGATGAGGAAGGCTCCCCAGCTACCAACCGCGCCGATATCGAGGCCTTTGATAAGTCCCTCATTCTCTACGCTGAGCACTCTTTTAACGCCTCCACCTTCGCCGCCCGCGTGGTGACCTCCACTATGTCCGATACGTATTCCGCCATTGTTGCGGCCATCGGCGCTCTCAAGGGGCCATTGCATGGCGGTGCCAACGAGGCAGTTATGAAGAACTTCCTGGAGGTTGGCGATCCTGCCAAGGCCGAAGAGTGGACCAAGAAGAAGCTGGCCAACAAGGAACTGGTCATGGGCTTTGGCCACCGCGTTTACAAAAACGGCGATTCCCGAGTTCCCACCATGGAGGCAGCGTTTAAGGAGCTGGCCGAACAACACGACCAGACCCAGTGGGTTGAGATGTACGACATCATGGCCAAGACGATGGAGGAAAACACCTCCATCAAGATCAAACCCAACCTCGACTTCCCGGCTGGACCTGCCTATCACATCCTGGGCTTTGACATTGAATTCTTCACGCCAATCTTTGTGATGGCCCGCATTACCGGTTGGACTGCGCACATCGTAGAGCAGAACGAGAATAACTCGCTTATCCGCCCGTTATCCGCTTATAACGGCGAGGAGCAGCGTTCGGTCCCGCCGAAGTCCTTCTAAAGCTCACAAGCTCCCCCCTCCTCCAGAGACAATTTTCATTCTCGGGGTGGGGGGAGTAGCCGTTTTCCACGGATAGTCTAAGGCTGGACTCGCCGCGCTAACTGATGCATCACCAGTGAGAAAACGATGACAGTCAAAGCAGAGAAGAAGAATAAACCCGGCCAAGGGGCGCCGATGTGGACCGTCCCCAGGCTATCAATAAGAATTCCCAGCAGGAGTGCTGCTGCATAGAAGCCGACAAGAATGCCAACAATAAGCAAGAACCGTGTGAACAGAGAACGTTGTTTGGCGCTACTGACCACTAAGCCGATGAACGTGCCGATGTATCCGGTAAGTAGGTGACCGCAAATAAAGCTTCCCAAGGTCGCGACTCGAGCGAAGAGAGGCCTGAGACCGGAACTGCCAGGAGAGATAACCCACGACGAGTACATGTCTACGCCAGCGCGTAGCGCGACATAAAATGTCAGCCAAGCAATGGCGCCGAATACGAACGCGGCTAGCCATAGGGTCGCGTGCATGCTCATCAGCCACTGCTGTGGGCGCATTCCCAGTCCACGAAGGGCCCGGTATTCAGTTGCGGTGAAGGCGCAGTAGAGGCCCCAAATGAATACGGCGAGAATTCCCCAGCCAGCAGGGTTAGCGCTAATCGTTGTTGGGTCGGTGGGCAGGAAATAAGGCACGCTCCACAGCAATGCGACGATAATGCAAACGGCGATAAAGGTCTTTGTGGCGTTGAGATTAAAGGTCTTAAGCAGTTTCATGGCTAGGACTCCTCTTGTGAGGTGCGGGTGGATTCATGGGCGCGGGAAACAAGGGAATCAATGAGCTGGCCGTCGTCAAGGTAGGAGACGGTGATTTGGGTGGCGTCCACGGTATCGTCCGGAAACGGCACCGGGGACCAAGCATTAACTTTGGTGGTCGAGCCAAGCGAGGATTGGTGGAGTGGGAGGGCGTCGGCAAGCGCGAGTGCTTGCTCGACGTCTTTGGTGCTGCCCGTGAGCACTGGGTAGTGCGGCCGCTGGGATTCCAGCTCGGTGGGTTTATTGACCGTGCCGTCGTGCACGGTAATGACTTGGTCAACTAGGCCGACGAGGTCTTCGGCGCGGTGAGAAGAAAGCACCAGCAGCCAGTCCGGGGTGCCGGAGGCGTGGGCGATGATGAGCTCGCGCAGGCGCGTGCGCGTTGGCGCGTCCAGGCCATTGAAAGGCTCATCGAGGAGGGTGACCGGCGTGCGCGCAGCCAGGGCAGTGGCGCAGGCAACTAGTTGGCGCTGGCCGGTGCTTAAAGAGCGGTTCTTGCTGCGCTTGTCGACGCCCACCTTATCCAACAGCTCCTCCGCATACCCCACGTCGAAACCCTCGCGCACATGCTGTGCGGCGCGCAGGTGCTGGGCCACGGTGGAACCGGAGAGCGAAATATCGGCGCCGGTGCGCGCAATCGCCACCTGTGGGGTGTCGATGCTGCCCTTGGTAGGGAGGAATCCCGCTATCGCGCGCAGGAGCGTGGTCTTGCCGGCGCCATTGGGGCCGATAAGCCCATACATGCCGGCGGTAAACTCCAGGTGTGGCACGTGCAGGCGGCGCTTGCAGCTGACATTGTGCATCTTAAGGTGCGTCATGATGGTCTCCTTCGGCTTCGATGAGGTCGGCGATATCGCTGGCGCTTAAGCCCAGCGCGGCTCCTTCCTTGAGGAGGGGCACGATGAAGTCTTCCCTGAGCGCCTCTTGGCGTTGGTGGCGTACCTTGTCGCGCGCGCCTTCACGCACAAACATGCCCAGGCCGCGTCGCTTTTCCAGCAGACCTTCCTCGAAGAGGACGGTTAGTGCCTTTGCGGAGGTAGTGGGGTTGACGGAATGGAAAGCCGAAAGCTCATTGGTACTGGGGGCGCGTTCTCCCTCGGGGAGTTCGCCGGAAATAATCATGTCTCTGATTCCTCCTGCCAGCTGTTGATAAATAGGCCGAGTATCGCTCATGGTGCGGCCTCTCGTGCATGCGACATGTGATTCCTTCCCTGGTGTATGGGTTTACCACCTATGTGGGTAACCATATAGCCGGGGAGGCGTTTGGTCAACAACGGTTTACTTGGGTGCGCAGGTGTCCCCGCTGCATATTTTGTTGAGGTAAAAATTTGCAAGATTTACAGAATAGCTAACCCTGTTATTACTGGTCGGGCTGCAGAAACCACCCGTTCAACGGTTTAAGCGCTGGATAGTGTGGCAAACTCCGCTTGAAAATGGGCAGACAAGGAAGGTTTCGATCTCTAAACTGAGATACGGATCACCCAAGAGGAGGTGCTGTATCGCAGTACCTTCCGAGTTGAAAGGAACACAGAAGTGGCTAATCCCGCGCTTCCATCGTTCAAAAAGATTCTGGTAGCCAACCGTGGCGAAATCGCCGTGCGTGCATTCCGCGCTGCCTTTGAGACCGGGGCAAAGACCGTCGCGGTCTATCCTCGCGAAGACCGAAACTCCTTCCACCGCGCCTTCGCGGATGAAGCCGTCCGCATCGGCGCCGAGGGGCAGCCGGTCAAGGCGTATTTGGACATTGATGAGATTATCCGCGCCGCCAAGAAGGCCGAAGCGGATGCCATTTACCCCGGCTACGGATTCCTTTCGGAGCGCGCAGATTTAGCCCGTGCGTGTGAGGGCAATGGCATTAAGTTCATTGGCCCAACCCCAGCGACCTTGGATCTCACCGGCGATAAGGCGGCTGCGGTTAGTGCGGCGAAGGAAGCTGGGCTGCCGACGTTGCAGGACTCGGAGCCATCGACGGACGTCGATAAGCTGGTCGAATACTCCAAGGACTTTAACTTCCCTGTCTTCGTTAAGGCTGTCGCCGGTGGCGGCGGGCGCGGCATGCGCTTCGTGGAATCCGAGGATCAGCTGCGCGAAAAGGCGGCCGAGGCCTCGCGCGAGGCGGAGGCGGCGTTCGGTGACGGCAGCGTGTACTTGGAGACCGCGGTCATCAAACCGCAGCACATCGAGGTACAAATTCTGGCTGATAGCCAGGGCAATGTGGTGCACCTCTTCGAGCGTGACTGCTCGGTGCAGCGCCGCCACCAGAAGGTGGTCGAGATTGCGCCGGCGCCGTCGCTGGATTCCGAGCTGCGTGACCGCATCTGCCAGGATGCGGTGAAGTTCTGTGAGCACATTAATTACGAGGGCGCGGGCACCGTGGAATTCCTCGTCGATGAGCGCGGCAATCACGTCTTCATTGAGATGAACCCGCGTGTGCAGGTGGAGCACACCGTGACCGAGGAAATCACCGGCGTAGATATCGTCAAGGCCCAGATGAATATCGCGGCCGGCGCTTCGCTGGAAGATATTCAGCTCGCCCAAGACAAGATTTCCATCACCGGGTCTGCTCTGCAGTGCCGCATTACCACCGAGGACCCTAATAACGGTTTCCGTCCGGATACCGGCACGCTGACTGCGTATCGTTCGCCGGGCGGCGCTGGCGTGCGCTTGGATGGTGCAACCTCCGTGGGCGCAGAAGTATCGCCGAACTTCGACTCCCTGCTGGTGAAGATGACCTGCCGCGGCGTCACTTTCGAGCAGGCCGTGCAGCGCGCCCAGCGTGCGCTCAACGAGTTCACCGTCTCCGGCGTGGCCACCAATATCGGCTTCCTGCGCGCCCTGCTGCGCGAGCCAGACTTCACCCAGACCCGCGTGGACACCGGATTCATCAATGCACACCCGCATCTGCTCAAGGCTCCGCCGGCAGTCGATGAGTCTGGTCGAATCCTCGAGTACATCGCGGAAACCACCGTTAATAAGCCCAACGGTGTTCGCCCTACGGCACTGCGCCCCTTTGATAAGCTCCCCGAGCTGGACCTTTCCGAGCCGCTCCCGCGCGGTTCCCGAGATGACCTGCTCGAGTTTGGTCCGCAAAAGTGGGCGGAGAAGATCCGTCAGCAGAATGCGCTGATGGTTACGGATACCACCTTCCGCGACGCCCACCAGTCCCTGCTGGCTACCCGCGTGCGTAGTACCGCCCTGGTTTCTGCAGCCGAAGCCGTAGCCCGCATGACCCCGAACCTGTTCTCGGTCGAGGCATGGGGTGGTGCAACTTATGACGTCGCCATGCGCTTCCTTCACGAGGACCCATGGGTCCGCTTGGACATGCTGCGCGAGGCTATGCCGAACCAGAACATCCAGATGCTCCTGCGCGGACGCAATACTGTGGGCTATACCCCGTACCCAGACTCGGTCTGCCGCGGCTTTGTCCAGGAAGCAGCCAAGTCCGGCGTGGACGTCTTCCGCATCTTTGATGCTCTTAACGACGTCTCCCAGATGCGCCCCGCCATCGATGCCGTACTCGAGACCAATACCACCGTGGCTGAGGTGGCCATGGCGTACTCCGGTGACCTTTCCTCGCCGAAGGAGAACCTGTACACGCTGGATTACTACCTCAAGCTGGCCGAGCAGATTGTAGAGTCCGGAGCCCATATCCTTGCCATCAAGGATATGGCCGGTCTGCTCCGCCCTGAGGCCGCTTCCAAGCTGGTTATGGCGCTGCGCAAGGAATTCGACCTGCCGGTGCACGTCCACACGCACGATACCGCGGGCGGCCAGATGGCAACCTACTATGCGGCCGCCTTGTCCGGTGCCGACATCGTCGACGGCGCCTCCGCGCCGCTGGCTGGTACCACCTCGCAGCCGTCGCTGTCCGCCCTTATTGCAGCGTTCTCCCAGTCCAAGCGCGATACCGGCATCGACCTGCAGGCCGTATCGGATCTCGAGCCCTATTGGGAAGCCGTCCGCCAGCTCTACGCGCCGTTTGAGAACGGTATCCCTGGCCCGACCGGTCGCGTGTACAAGCACGAGATTCCGGGCGGCCAGCTGTCCAACCTGCGTGCCCAAGCTGTTGCCCTCGGTTTGGCGGACCGCTTCGAGGTCATCGAGGACACCTATGCAGCAGTCAATGAGATGCTGGGCCGTCCGACCAAGGTCACCCCATCCTCCAAGGTTGTGGGCGACCTCGCCCTACACCTTGTCGGTGCCGGCGTAGACCCTGCGGACTTCGCTGCTAACCCCACCAAGTTCGATATTCCGGACTCGGTCAACCAATTCCTCCGCGGCCAGCTCGGTACCCCTCCAGGCGGTTGGCCGGAGCTGCGCGATAAGGTGCTCGATGGCCGCGAGGAAACCGGTGCCAAGGTGAGCGAGGTTCCTGCGGAAGAGCAACCGCATCTGGAATCCGATAACTCGGATGAGCGCCGCGCCAGCCTGAACCGCCTGCTATTCCCGAAGCAGTTCGAGGAATTCAACGAGTTCCGCCGCAAGTACGGCAACACCGAGGCACTGACGGATACCACCTTTTTCTATGGTCTTACCGAAGGCGAAGAAAAGGTCGTCCACTACTTCCCAGAGGACTCCACCGATCGCGCCGACCTCAAGCAGGTCGTAGTGCGTCTCGACGCCGTGGGTGAGCCGGACGAAAAGGGCATGCGTAACGTGGTTCTCAACGTCAACGGCCAGATCCGCCCGATGAAGGTGCGCGACGAGAACGCCGAATCCACGGTCGCTACCGTAGAAAAGGCCGACCCCTCCAACGAGGGCCACGTCGCCGCACCATTTGCTGGTGTGGTCAACCCCACCGCCAAGCCTGGCGACGAGGTTAAGGCCGGCGATCAAATTGCCGTCATCGAGGCGATGAAGATGGAAGCCTCCATCTCTGCCACCAAGGATGGTGTGGTCGAGCGCGTGGCCATCGGCCAGGCCACCAAGGTGGAAGGCGGCGACCTCATCGCCGTCATCAACTAACTGACGCACGCCAGCGCCCCGCTTCCTTCGCGCAATCCTTTAGGAAGCGGGGCGCTGTGCTGTCTGCGGGTGGCTTTTCGCGATTTTCGTCCATATAAATGACCAAAACCGTCGACGAAATCGGTGGTTTGTATGGACGAAAATCGTGATTTAGCCTGAATGCCAAAATTTTTAGCTGAGTATTAAAGGCAGCGCTATTGAGCCGACTAGAACCAGAAGTGTGATGGCGAAAAATGCCTTGGCCTGCCAGCGGGCGAAGTTAAACGACACGCCTGTGCCGAAGCGCTTATCCACTAGTACCGCCGGATCCTCTGGGTTGTAGTACATCACGCCCCATTTATAGAGATGGTCATTGTCCGGTGATTCTTTGTCTTCATCGGGAAAGCGAATTCCACGCAGTTGCTCGGATAATTGAGATTGTTTGGAGAGAAGAAATGCAACCAGTCCGATGCTGCCACCGATGGTAAGAACCAACATCGTGATAACGGCGGCGCCGTTAAACCGCTGAAATTGCGGTACAGGGCCGGTTACTTGCAGGAAGGCCATGCCGGCACACACGAGCAGGGTGAGAACTCCCATTCCGGTGTTTGTGAAGGCGAGGTTGGCTTCATTGCGCAGTCGAGCTTTAATGCTGCGTTCTGAACGTGGGGATACCTCACTATGTGCGATAAAAGAGCAGATGATGGCGAAAAGCAAGAGCATTCCTAAGGCGATGAAGGAGATAGAAAATACGCTGCCGATATTCTTTTCGCTCCAATTATCCGCCTCCATGGAAGAATTCCAGTGCACTGGAACGGGGTCAGGAATATCCGACCAGTGGGAAGCGACGATGATGGCACCGGCCGCGATGCACAATAGGGAGGCGAGCATTGTTACCCACGGAAAAGTCGGCGTGGGGATGCCTTCGAATTCGGGTGTGCCATTGGCGGTGGTGGAAACACGAGCAGCGATGGTGGTTTCGACCTCGTCGAACCAATCGCCGGCCTTTTTCGCCGCGATGATGCGGCGGCGTTGAGAGATGTAAGCCCACAAGCCGCCGAGCGTCACCAAGAGGGACGGTACGGCGGCGAGTAGTGGCAATTTCCAGGCAAAGAGGGACAGAATTGTTGCCGCGATGCCGGAGCCCCAAGTACGGACCTTGTATCCAGCAAGCGCAGAGGTAACTGCACTATCGGAAAGGTAGTCCTTTGGCACGCGCACACCGAGCGGTGTGCCGGGCGAGGCAAGGGAGGGCGTTTGGGCCATAATCCAAGTAATTGCGAGAGTTGTGACGGCCATTAAGAGGGCGAAAATCATGACGATACTTCCAAGTGTTTAAGAGTGGAGCTGAGGTGGGTGTGGAGCTCATCTGGGCTAAAGCCTTGGGCACGAGCGAGCGCGACTACGCGGCCTAATTGCTCAGCTAGTTGTCTTTCTTGAGCCTCAGTGTGAGCGCCGGGTCTGACGATGGAGCCGGAGCGGCCGGCGGTTTCTACGAGGCCGTCAGAAACCAAGAGGTCGTACGCCTTCTTCACGGTGGCCGGGTTGATGCCTATGTCTTTGGCGACGCGGCGGACGGGGTCTAGCTTGTCACCATCAGAGAGCTGGCCGCGAGCTATGGCCAGTACTAATTCATCGTGGATTTGTTGGAAGACAGGGACATCCGAATCGGGGTTGAGGTTAATAAACATCTGTCACCTCCTATCTTTGTTCTGTATTACTTATAGTAACACAAACTGTGTTATGTGAAGTAATACAGAATAATGTCAAAAAGAAATCCCCAGGTATGTGCATGTAATGCAGTGACGTACCTGGGGAAAGTGCAGGGTGACTAGATGAAGAGGGCCACAGCTATGGTCGCAATGCCGTAGCCACCGCGCAGGAAGTAACCGAAGACTTCGGGGGAGAATGAAGCGCCGAAGCCACCGGTGTCGATGATATTCATCGTGGTTACGCGCGCTGGGCGGGAGCGCTTAAAAGCGGCGTAGGTAAGTCCTAAACAGCACGCGGCGAGTACGAGTACAGGCAGCTTCCACACGGCGGCGACGAAGGCGGTACCGAGAACGGCGGCACCGGCTGTCGCGGTCAGGGGAAGTCCCCAGTCGGGCCAGGCTCCGTCGATGATGCGGCCGAAGGATGCGGCGCGGCCGGTGGCGGCGCCGACGATGGTCCATGCGCCAGAGAATCCAATGAGCGCAAGGCTGCCAAGCTGCGGTGCTAGTCCTAGGGTTAGGCCCACCACGGCGACCGCGCCGAGCGGAATGTACCAGCGGCGGTATAGGCGCCGGAAAAAGAGGCGGCCGAGCGATGTTGTGGCGTGCGAGCTGGGGCGCAGGCGGGCCGATTGGGAGGCGATGGCATCGGCAGAAACCTCAGAATCCAAGAGCCCTATGGAGGAGGAGCCGACGGCACGGGTGCGGCCCGCGCGAAGAAGTGAGGCGAGGTCGAAGGAACGCCAGCCGAGCGCTAGGCGCAGCAAGGGGAGGGCCATCGCCGCATAGAACGGAAGGCGCAGCGACGTGCACAGGGCTAGGCCGAGGAGGCTCACGCCGGCGAGCTGGGCAATGGACAGCTTATCGACGCCCCGCATACGCCCCCGCGGCCTATCCACATAGACCCACCGGCTCAGGGAAAGGCTGCGCAGCGGATAGAGCGCCTCGAGGAGAACGATGAGGGCGAGGGAGCCGAACGCAGCGCCGATGGTCGCGGTGGCGGGCAGGGACGCGGCAGTGCGCTGCGCGAGCGAGGGTAAAACCTCGGCGGCATTCTGCCAAGCGTAGACACTGACGCTCGCGATGAGCGCCGCGATGAAGGCGTAATAGATAGCTGAAGAGGCGTGGGATAAAAGCTTCATGAAATCTCCACCACTTCATCACAGGCATCGAAGATGGCCGGGGAGTGGGAGGCCAGCACTACACAACGGCCTTCGTCGGCGAGGTGGCGCAGCTCCTCGGCCAAGAAGGCGGTCCAGGTGTGGTCAAGGTGGCGCTCGGGTTCGTCGATAAGCAGGGCCTTGGTCGGCTGATAGAGCTGGGCGGCGAGGTAGACGCGCTGACGCTGGCCCGAAGAAAGGTCGCTGACCGCGGAGTTTAGGATGGCGTCGTCGATGGCCCAGAGCTCATGGACCTCGGCAAAGTCTACGCCGGAGCGGCGCGAAAGCAGGGTGAAGTGCTCTCCGACGGTGAGGTCGGGCAAGAAGACCGGGTCCGCGACTGCGATGACGGATCCGGCGGCCTCAGCGCTGCCGGGTGCGGCACCGTCGATGGAGACGGTGCCTTTCAGTGGGGCAATTTCGCCGCTCAAGGTCTGCAGCAGCGTAGATTTACCCGCACCATTGGGACCCTTCAAGCCGTATACGCGCCCGGCGTCGAAGGTGCGATTCAGGTGCCCCAAAGCGGTGGAATGTCCGTAAGTTGCATCTATTTTCAGCATCGTAGCTAGGTTAGCAGGAGGGCGGACGGACCTAGGGGCGAGCTAGAAGCGGCGGAAGAACTTGCCGGGTGCGAGTTCCTCGAATCCGGGCAGGGCCGTGGCAGAAGAGATGCCGGGGGCAGTCTGCTCGGCCGCGAGGTCGATGGCGTTGGCAATAAGCAATTCGCGGGCGGCGGGGTCATCGCTGGAGACGATGAGCTCGGGAATGTCTTCGGGATCGAAGGGGGTGAGCCAGGTGGCGTCGTCAAGCGGGTGCGCCGAGGGATCGCCCAAGAAAGCTGGGCTTTTGTCGGCGGCGGGGTAGTAGCGCAGGAGCGCGGCGCCGCGGGGAGCAACGGTAGGGTCCTCGTTGGCGGCCATGGGCAGGGCGATGACCCCGCCGTCCACAATGGGGGACCAGTCCGCGATAGAAGAAGGGAAGAGGCCCGCAAGATAATCGCGGTCCTCTTCCTTGGCCAAGCGCACGCCGAGGGAAGAATCAGTCATTCTTCCAAGGCTAGCGGGGCAGGCTACTTGATTTCCAGCAGTACGCTGCCCTTAGTGGTAGAAGCGCCTGCTTCCACGGCAAGACCGGTTACGGTTCCGGCCTTATGTGCCTTGACGGGGTTTTCCATCTTCATGGCCTCGAGCACGAGGAGAACCTCGCCCTCGGTGACCTCTTGGCCTTCTTCGACGTTGACCTTGATGACCGTGCCCTGCATCGGAGAGGTAACGGCATCGCCGGACACTGCGGCCTTGGCGCCGGAGCCCTTACGCTTCTTCTTTTTGCGTGGGGTGCCGTTGGCGCCGAAGGAGGCGGGGAGGGCAACCTCGATGCGGCGGCCGTCGATTTCCACGGTGTGCACCTGGGAAGGCTCTGCGTCGGCGGCTTCGGCATCGGTGGACTCATCGTGGGCGGGCAGCTGGTTATCCCATTCCTCTTCGATCCACTTGGTGTAGACGCCGAAGTTGCCGTCTTCTGCAGCGAAGGCGGGGTCAGCAACGACAGCCTGGTCAAACGGGATGACGGTGGGCAGGCCCTCCACCGTGTACTCGGACAGGGCGCGGGCGGAGCGACGCAGCGCGGTCTCGCGGTCTGGGCCCCAGACGATGAGCTTGGCCAGCATGGAATCGAATTGGCCGCCAATGACGGAGCCCTGGACGACGCCGGAATCAACGCGCACGCCCGGACCCGCTGGCTCGGAGTACTTCACGATGGTGCCAGGGGCCGGCATGAAGTTTGCCGCGGCATCCTCGCCGTTGATGCGGAACTCGAAGGCATGGCCACGCGGGGTGGGGTCTTCCTTCAACGAGAGCTCGTGGCCCTCAGCAATACGGAACTGCTCGCGTACGAGATCGAGGCCGGTGGTTTCCTCGGAAACTGGGTGCTCCACCTGCAGGCGGGTATTGACCTCTAGGAAGGAAATGAGGCCATCGGCGCCTACCAGGTATTCCACGGTGCCGGCGCCGTAGTAGCCGGCCTCGCGGCAGATGCGCTTGGCGGATTCGTGGATGGAGGCGCGCTGCTCCTCAGTGAGGAAAGGAGCCGGGGCTTCTTCGACCAGCTTTTGGAAGCGGCGCTGCAAGGAGCAATCGCGCGTGCCGACGACCACTATGTTGCCGTGCTTATCCGCCAGTACCTGGGCCTCGACGTGGCGCGCCCGATCCAGGTAGCGCTCTACGAAGCACTCGCCGCGACCAAAGGCGGAGGTTGCCTCACGGGTAGCGGATTCAAAGAGCTCCGGGATTTCCTCTGCGGAGTACGCCACCTTCATGCCGCGGCCGCCGCCGCCAAAGGCAGCCTTGATGGCCACAGGCAGGCCATATTCCATGGCGAAGGACTGCACCTCATCGGCGCCGGCTACCGGATCCTTGGTGCCTGGGGCCATGGGGGCTTCGGCGCGCTCGGCGATGTGCCGTGCGGTGACCTTATCGCCCAAATCACGGATGGACTCGGGGGAGGGGCCGATCCAGGTCAGGCCGGCGTCGATGACGGCCTGGGCAAAGTCGGCGTTTTCAGACAAGAAGCCATAGCCGGGGTGGATGGCATCGGCGCCGGACTTTTCTGCGGCGTCCAGAATCTTGTCAAAGACGAGGTAGGACTCGGCGGGAGTGGTGCCGCCGAGGGCAAAGGCTTCGTCGGCAAGCGAGGCAAAAGGTGCCTGGGCGTCTGGCTCGGCGTAGACGGCGACGGAGGCAATGCCAGCGTCGCGGGCCGCGCGGATCACGCGAACGGCGATCTCACCGCGGTTCGCCACGAGAACCTTAGAGATCTTTTTGGTTTCTACTGCCACGGCAGCAACCTCCTGAACACATTAGGTTGAATACGCAATCTATTCTTGCACACAAAAGCATGAGTTAATTTTCACGCACGCGAGTGGGGATGTTTCTGAACAAAAATAAACCCACATCCATGCCGGATATGGGTTTATGTGGCGAAACCGAAAAGTTAACGCTCAATCGGCATTTTCACCATATTGCCCCACTCAGACCACGAACCATCGTAGACCTGCGTCTTTGTGAATCCCAAAAGATGCGTCAACACAAACCAGGTGTGCGCGGCCTGCGCGCCCACGTGGGAGTAGAGGATCGTTGCAGATTCAGGCTCCAGCATGCCGTAGTTGACCTTGAGCTCCTCGGCCGAACGGAAGCAGGAGTTGGGATAGTTGGAACGGTCCCACTCGAGGTTAATGGCGCCCGGGATGTGGCCGTGGCGCATGGTGGTGCCGTAGGCGGAATCGCCATTGGGATCGTGCTCGGTAGCCTCGCCCGCAAACTCCTCTGGGGAGCGGGTATCCACGAGCGCTCCTTCGGACTCGCGCACCTGGTCTACGAAGGCACGCAGGACGGAATCATCGCGGCTTACCTCGGGGTATTCGGATACGGGGAAGTCCGGCACCATGAAGGAAGTATCGCGTTCTTCGGCCATCCAGGCATTGCGGCCACCATCGAGCAGGCGAACATCTTTGTGGCCAAAGAGGGTAAATACCCACAGGGCGTAGGCAGCCCACCAGTTGGACTTATCGCCATAAAGGACAATCGTATCGTCGGCATTAATGCCCTTGTCCCGCATCAAGGCAGTGAACTCTTTGCCATCGATGAAATCGCGAGTAAGTGGGCTCAATAGTTCCGTGCGGAAGTTGATGCGGGTGGCGGTGGGGATATGGCCAATGTCATAGAGGAGCGAGTCTTCATCGACCTCGATGACACGCAAGCCCTTGATACCTAGGCGTGCGGACAGCCACGGTGCAGACACGAGGCGCTCGGGGTGTGCGTATTCCTGAAATGGGGGATAGGGATCAACGTCAGCCACTGTCCGCCTGCCTTTCCTATAAGGGTTAGTATTTCGCTCCCACCACTTTAACCCGAATTTTCCCGTGGTGATCACTCGGGGATCATGCCTGTGGCGTGCGATACAGGGCTCGGCCGGGGAAATAGGGTCGCTGGCCGGCGGGGTTAGACAGAGGGGGCAGTTGGCCGCGCGGGGGAGAAAAAGCTGGGATAAACTCCGGATATGGTGCGACAACGTGCTATGAACACCACCTAAGAAGGGAACTGCTAGTGCACAAGGCAATCGTTGTATTTGAGGTAGAGGGCGGCTCCGATAAAGGCGCAGACGGTCACCGTAAGGACACCATGCCGATCGTCAACGCAATCAAGGAACAGGGCTGGGATGCGAAGGTTATCTACTTCCACCCAGACAACGCGGAAGAGATCTACGCCCAGGTTTCTGAAAACTTTGATGCTTATATCTCTCGCGTGAACCCAGGCAATATCCCCGGTGGTGAGAAGGGCTATTTCGAATTGCTCACCAAGTTGGCCGATGCCGGCCTGGTAGGTATGTCCACCCCGGCGGACATGATGGCCTACGGCGCCAAAGATGCACTGGTCAAGCTCATTGACACCCCGCTGGTACCGGAAGATACCGCCGCGTACTACGAGGTAGAAGAGCTGCATAGCACTTTCCCCACCTCGCTGTCTTATGGTGAGCGGGTGCTCAAGCAAAACCGCGGTTCCACCGGTGAGGGCATCTGGCGCGTGCGCCTCGCGGATCAGGAGCTTGCCCAGTCCGTAGAACCGGGCACCGCGCTCCCGCTCGACACCGCCCTGAAGTGCACCGAGGCAGTAGACAATCAGACCCATGACTACAAGCTGGACGCCTTCATGGACTTCTGTGACCAGTACATTGAGGGCGATAACGGCATGCTGGTGGACATGCGCTTTATGCCGCGCATTGTGGAAGGTGAAATCCGTATTCTCCTCGTGGGCGATGAGCCGGTATTCATCGTGCACAAGAAGCCAGCGGAAGGCGGCGACAACTTCTCTGCCACGCTCTTCTCCGGCGCAAAGTACACCTACGATAAGCCGGAATCTTGGCCGGAGTTGCTCGAGATGTTTAAGAAGGCTCGCCCCGTTATCGCAGAGAAGCTCGGCGATACCAAGGATGTTCCGCTGATTTGGACCGCGGACTTCATGCTTGATGATGCCCCCGATGGCACCGACACCTATGTCCTCGGTGAGATCAACTGTTCCTGTGTTGGCTTCACCTCCGAGCTAGACATGGGCATCCAAGAAAAGGTTGCCGCCGAGGCGATTCGTCGCGTTCAGGACGCGAACGCCTAGCGCACGCTGTATTCTGCCAAGTGGCCCCACGGGTGACCGTGGGGCATTTTCCTACCATCCCCTAAAGCATTTTCTAAGGACCAGATTATGGCTGATAATGATTTCAACTCCGACGGGTTTCCGAAGGATTTTTCTCCGCGCGATTTTTCCGAGACCCCGCGTCACCACGCCGAGGACGCTGCGAAAAGCACCGAAGGCACCGGTGCCTCCGAGGTGAATGAGACCAAGGAATTCGGACCTACCGATGCCAAAGAGACGAAGTCTTTCGGCCACACCGATAAGCCTGGTGAGCCTGGAAAATCGAGTGACCTTTCTTCCCCGCAGCCGAGCGCGGAGGACAGCTCCTCTGACTTCTGGGCCTCCTCGAAGTCCTCCACCCCAAGCGAAGGCGCTGCCTCCCGTGCGCATAATCCATTTACTGATTCGTCGTCGGACGCTGCTGCGAACGGCAACCAATTCGGGTCTGCCCAGTCCGCTAGCGATCAGCCGGTTTTCGGCGGTTACACCCAACAGCAGGGTACGAGCCAGGGATTCGGACAGTTCCCCCAGGCTAGCGATGCTCCTGCCGATTCCGGCCAGACGCTTGGCGATAAGAAGAGCCAGATGAGTGACGCCCTCAAGGGCTTGGGCAAGAAAGACGGCCTATTGGGCGGTCTCTTTGAGTTCGAGTTCAAGCACTTCCTGACACTCACCCACGTGAAGGAAATCTACAAGGTTGCCATGATTCTTGGTGGCATCATGTGGATCCTTCACCTCCTCGGTGCCTTCTTGTTCGCCACCGGCATGGGCATTTATGGCATTCAGGAAGATTCCGCGTCCGCCATCTTCGGAAGCATCTTTGCGTTCATCTTCCTGGCGGTACTTTGCACTGTCATCTACTACGCAATCATGGTTGCCATCAGGCTATTCCTGGAAGCTATGGTGGCTAACGTGCGCATTGCGCAAAACACCGGCGACATCCTGGACAAGATGGACTAGCACTGTAATGAGCCGCTTACTCAATTAAGCGAGCAACGACATGCGCCCCAGCGAATT
>NZ_JASBOF010000013.1:0-76627 GCF_039907195.1 Corynebacterium sp. c3Ub_189
CGATGTTGGACGGGAGCGGCATCTACAAGGTTGCGCGGCAGCGCGCCGAAGAGATGTTCGGCTCGCAGGTGCTGCATCCTTTTGGTCCCGACTGGGACGTATTCAAAGTACGCGGCAAAATTTTCTTGCTGTTGACAGCGGTGACCGGTCAACAGCAAATGATCATTAAGGCCGAGCCGGAAGACTGCCAAGCGCTACAGCAGCAGTATCCATTCATTGCGCCGGGCTACCACATGAATAAACGGCATTGGGTTTCCGTCTATCCACACGCAGAGCTGCACCAACAGCTGATAGAGGAGTTGGTCACGGATTCTTATCGTTTGGTGGTAGAGAAGCTGCCGAGAAGGCAGCGGCCGATCGAGCCGTCCTCTGGACACTAAGGCCTTTGCGTTTAGGGCAGTGACGAGTCACTTTAGAATTAAAGCCAAGTTGATAGAATAAATCCCATGACCGAGCGCGATGACTACTGGCTGGATGATGAAGAACTCACATCATTTATGTCTCTAATGAGCGTAAATATTCGCTTAACCAATATTTTGGATGCTCAGCTGCGCGATGACGCAGGCTTGAGCTTTTTTGAATATACAGTGCTATCTCGGCTATCGGAGGCGGAAAGTCGCGAGATGCGTATGCGCGATTTGGCGATTACCTCCAATGGATCTTTGTCCCGCTTGAGCCAGGTCGTTACGCGCCTGGAAAAGCAGGGGTGGGTCGTGCGTCAGCCATGCCCGACTGATGGGCGCACCACCATGGCACAGCTGACGGATAGCGGCTGGGACAAGGTAGTAGAGACTGCGCCTGGGCACGCTAAGCAGGCGCGCAAGTCCGTAATGGATAGCCTCACCCGTACGCAGATTCGCCAGATGCTGCAGATTAATCAGCGGATCATTAAGGCCATCGAGAATGATGAGCGCTACGGTGGGCGCTATTAAATAGTGGAACTAGCAGGGCTATTTCTTGGGATAGCCGCGGCGGCCCGAGACGGTTTTATCGAAGGGGATCCAAAACCGGAGGGCCGCTTCCTTGTTTTTGGAGATACCGATACGCGGTCCGCGGACCCATTCTGGCTCGGTGGTTCGCTCGACAATCTGTATTGGTTGGTGGTTGTCTTCGAGCGTGAAGCCGAGGGCTTTGCCGAGGTTTCCCGGCCCGCGGGCGAGGTTATGAAAATCAGAGGTGCCACGGCGGGCGAAGGCGGTATCGGCGCCCTCGATGATTTCACCGCCGCGCAGCAGGCAGCCCTGGCCAGTGCCTTCAGGGGCACAGACGATATTGACGTTGCGGTGGATACCGTAAGAAATATAGACGTAGAACCTGCCCGGAGGACCGAACATGGCCGCATTACGCGGGGTCTTGCCATTGAAGGTGTGCGCCGCGGAGTCCTCGGCGTCTAGGTAAGCCTCGACCTCAGTGAGGCGGATGCTCACTCCGGCATGGGTGAGGGTGCAGCCGAGGAGTTGGGGAGCGACGGCGTCGGCAGTCAGGGCAAAATCAATCATTAACCACGAGCGTAGTAGCGCTTACCTGCCACGGGGGTGCGCAGGAGGCGATCCAGGCTCACAGGTTCGAGGCCCTTGGCGCGTAGGCCATCGATGACGCAATCGGCAGCGTCCACGGTGGTGGGGTGGATATCATGCATCAAGACGATGGAGCCGGCGCGGGCACCCTGCACGGCCGAGGAACAGACGTGCTCAGAGTTGCGGTCTTTCCAATCCACGGTGTCGACGTCCCAGAGCGCCTGGGAGACGCCCTTATCGCGGGTTACCTGATCCACGGTGGCGTTGGTAGCTCCGTAGGGCGGGCGTACCCAGCGCGTCCCCTGGCCGGTGGCCTTCTTAATAGCGGCGTTGCCGGCGTCGATTTCTTGGGATACCTGCTCAGGGGACAGCGTGTTGAGTTGGCGGTGGCTCTTGGTGTGGTTGCCGATGGTGTGGCCCTCGGCCTTCATGCGTTGGAGGAGCTCAGGGTGCTGCTCAGCACTGGGGGCGAGAACCATGAAGCTTGCGTGCGCGTTCTTTGCTTTGAGCTTGTCCAGCAGGCGGTTGGTTTCGGCGCCGGGGCCGTCGTCGTAGGTGATAGCTACGCAGTTGGCACAGTCGACGCCACCATTATTGCGTGGCTTTGTTTTCTTCTCCTGGGCTGGGGTTGGCGCCTTCTGTTTAGGAGCCTTGTGAGGGAAGGCCTTGGAGGAGATGTCCTCGACCTGCGCTCGGGCGTCATCGATGCGGTGGTTGATTTCGTCTTGGATATTCGAGCTGGAGGATGCAGGTAGCTGTGGAATCTGCGGCAACTGTGCGTTAGCGGCCGCCGGAACGGCAGCGGCGACGAGCACGGTCAGGGCGGAGGTGAGAATGCGACGCATGGTTTTCCTAGGGACGAGGGTAAGTGGACACGATGTGTCCATGACCCTAGCGCCTGCGCGTTACGGAAGTGATAGGACATGCCTAAAGTGGCCAAAGTGGTTTGCGTGGTTCAGGTTTGGAGTTACTTCGCCTGCGGTAGTAAAGTATTTAGGCACTGGGGCATTAGCTCAATTGGTAGAGCATCTGCTTTGCAAGCAGAAGGTCAGGAGTTCGATTCTCCTATGCTCCACAGCATGAAGTCCGGCTTCCTCTTCGGAGGGGCCGGACTTTTTCTATGTGGAGGGGTTCAGGGGGCGTGATTTAGCGATTTTCGTCCATACAAACTGTGGTTTCCGTCGACGATTGTGCCGGTTTATATGGACGAAAATAGTGAACAGTGAAAGAAGAGGGCGGAAGTGTGCAAGGTCGCTGGGGAGAAACTTTCAGTACAGTGAACGGGGAATCATTACTGTCCCGCGATACCACTAGGAGACCAACCATGACCGCCAATGTTCGCTACAGTGATCCCTTTACCTCCGCGGACAAGGAAGTCGCGGCGCCGGAGGGCGCGGAATTCGTTGTAGTGCGCAAGCGCGGCGAAGCCGCGGTGGATGGTGAGGTTGTGAGCTTTCACAGCACCCGCGAAGAGGCGCGTGAGGCAGTTATGGCTGGCCTGACCGAAGAGTTTAAGACGGCCGTGGATAACGAGCCGATCTACGTCACCCACGCCCGCCTGCGTTCGATTTAGAAGCGCTTGACCATCACAAAGTGATCCTTGTGGCTGCCCACGTGCTCGAAGCCGAGGTGCTCGTAGAGGCCCTTGGCGCGGGGATTATCGGGGTGGACGGCTAGCGAGATGCCGGGGGCGCGCAGGGTCTGGGCGAGGGAAATGGCGGCGTCGATAAGCGCGGTGGCAATGCCCTGACCCTTGTAGCGGGCCTCGACCGCGATGGCAAGCTCCGGAATGGCGGGTTCGACAAAGCCAAAGCCGTGATTGTCCTCCGTACCCCAGTTGAGCCACACGCCGCCAGCCGGGACGAGCTCCTGCCAGGCGATGAAACCGCCCTGGTTGGGATCCCAATTTTCCACGTAGAAGGCAAAATCATCGGCGAAATCGGGGGAGAGCTCGCCGTGCTCGTCACCGAAGGTATCGGTAAGGAAATTGAGGCGAGCGAGGTAGGTGCGGTCAGATTCCTGCGTTGCGCGAAGTTCCATAAGATCCACGATAGACGGCGGGGCAGCAGCGTGGGGGTGGGCATGCGAAAATCCCCTCCGCACAGGTTGGTGACCTGCGGGGAAGGGATTGTGCTAACGCTTAGGCTAGGTGGTAATTGCGGACGTCGTGACCGTTGAATTCGCGCTCGATGCCGGCCTCATCCACGGAGTGGAAGGTGGTTCCGTTATCGATGGCGAAGCGCAGGTTATCCACGCGAGAGGAAGGGTCTTTGGACACCGCACCTGCCGGGAAGTAGTACGTTGAGCCGTCTTTGAGCTTGACGGTGAGGGACTCAAAGCTCATTGTTCATCTCCTTGTAGAAAGATCCCTAATGTGGGAATTCAATCAAGAGACTTTTGTTTAGGCAAAGCAATGAGATCTAGACAACGCTACGCATACCCCCACGGCGGGGTGGTAAGCGTATTTATTCCTCGGTTTACAAGCGGTGCTTGCCCTCGTTTTGGTGGTCATCGGTAACGCGGGTGGTATCGGCCGGCTGAGCTGCTTCTTCCTCGCGGTGCTTGGCCAGCTGCTCATCGATGGAACCGAGGAGCTCCTCATCGCGTACGGCACCTTCTTCAACGAGGTCAGACTGGGTGTCATTCTCGCTGGTGGAGGTGTAGACCAAGGTGGACTCCGGAGCGGTGTGGGAATCGGACTGGAAATCATCCACGCGCGGCGGGGTCTGGGACGGCTTGTCGTTGGAGCGCAGCCAGTAATAGGCGGCACCGGCCGCAGCAGACAGCAGGGCGATGATGCCGGCGAAGATCCAGCCCTTAGAGGACCTCTTATTCTTCTTCTGCTTCTTGGCTACCTTGGCGGACTTCTTCTTGAGGTTCTTCTGGGCCTTCTGAGAATCCTTCTTGGCCTGCTTGCGGGCCTTCTTAGCCTTCTTGGTGGCTTCTTCCTTGGCGTCGTTCAGGTGCTCGGTGGCGTCTTCGCGGTAGTCGTTGAACTCCTCCAGGGCGCGCTCGAGGCGGGAGTGTGCGGCGCGGGTAACAGCGCCTGCCTGACGGCGCGGCTCGGCGAAGGTGCCGTTATCGCGCTCGTCCATCTTCTGTGCGGCCTCTTCCAGGGCGGTGTAGGCCTCGCGGGACTTTTCCTCGCGGTAGTTATTGAACTGGCTCCACAGGTTCGATGCGGTCTTAAAGGCCACGTTCAGTGTGGTGGGGTTCATGGGGTGGAACACTCCTTAACTCAGATTTATCAATTCGCTTTCACCCAGCATAGTGACGTGGTGGGTGGTGTACCACCGTTGGCGTCGTGGCGTGCAGGGGGAACGCGCTAGAAGTAGACCGCTTGGTTCAGAATTAACGATTATTATTCACCCGATTTTTCGTCAACCTCGCAGTTTGTGGGCTTGCAAAGGTATCACCATTGAAAAATCGCTACCGTGCAAACTGAACAGCTTGGTACGTTTTTCTCAACACGCCAACGACGACCAGCAAAGGAGGTGACCATGAGCCCGCGACTTTCGGCTTCTGCGCCCTTGGACTATGAAAGTGAAGAGGAAGCACCTGCGCCCGAACGCCTGGCCCTTTCCTTTGAGGTAATCCCGCCGCGCCACGATGCCGATGCCGCCAAGATTGACCGCTTACTTGAGGTGCTGGAAAGCTATCACCCCGATTACATCGCGGTGACCAGTTCCCAGCGCTCCGGTTGGTTGGAGGGAACCGCGGCCTTCATTGAGAAGATTTCGCAGAACACCTCTATGCGCCCCCTGGCGCACCTGGCCTGCACGGCCGGGACGCGCGACGAGCTCATCGGGTGGATTAATCGCTTGGTGGATGCCGGCGTGCGCGGCCTGCTGGCCCTGCGCGGTGACCTCCCCGAAGGGGGCATGCCTGAGCACTACCTGCAGCATGCCGATGAGCTGGTTCGCCTCATCCGCCAGCTGGAAAGCCACCAGGCTGCCCGCTTCGCCGCCGGCCGCCTGGCGGTGAGCGTGGCGTGCTACCCCAGCGGCCATGCCGAATCCAAGAACGAAGACGAAGACTTCGACGTCCTGCTCAATAAGCAGCGTCTCGGCGCGGACTTCGCCATCACCCAGCTTTTCTTCGACGCGGAGGACTTCCTCCGCTTCGCCCAAAGGGCGAAATTGGCCGGGGTGAAGATCCCCCTCATTCCGGGGATTATGCCCATGACCAGCCTGCGCCGGTTGGAGCGAATGGGGCAGCTGTCCGGGCTGACCGTACCCGAGAGGGTGCGCACTCAGCTCGCGGCAGCGACAACCCCAGAAGAGGAATACGAAATCGGCATGGAGCTTACCGCCCAATTGGCCCGCACCATCGTGGCCGGCGGCGCGGACGGCCTCCATATCTATACCCACAACAACCCGGACATTACGCAAGACCTGTTATCTCGAATCGGAGTAGACAATGACGAACACTAATTTCCCCAAGGCGACGATTGAGGGCTACCCTCGCGTCGGCGCTAACCGTGAACTCAAGCGTGCGCTGGAATCCTACTGGGCAGGCCGCATCGATGCGGAAACCTTCGAGTCCGCCGCACATTCCCTGCGCCTGGATACCTATAACCGCCTGCGCGACCTGGGACTTACTGAGGACTACGCCATTCCTGCCGACGTCGCCTACTACGACCAGGTGCTCGAGACCGCACTGACCGTTGGCGCCGTGGCCGGCGAGACCCTGGATGATGAGTTCACCTTGGCCCGCGGCAATAAGGACACCGCGCCGCTGGAGATGACCAAATGGTTCGACACCAACTACCACTACATCGTCCCGGAAATCGCCGATGACCAAGATTTCAAGACGCACCCGCAGCGCGTTATCAAGCTGGTGGAAGAGGCCCGCGCGGCAGGCCACACCGTGCGCCCATACCTCGTCGGCCCGGTTACTCTGCTGGCCCTGTCTAAGCAGGCAGAGGGTGCTACCAAGTCCCCGCTCGACCGCCTGGATGATGCCGTCAAGGCATACCAGGAGGTACTGGCCGAGCTGGATAAGTCCGGCGTGAAGTGGGTACAGCTGGCCGAGCCTGCCCTGGTAGCGGACCTGACCATTGCCAATGATGAGGAACTGGCCGCCCACACCAAGCGCGCCTATGAGGCCATCCTGGGTGCGGACAACCGCCCGCAGGTATATCTCACCACCCCGTACGGTTCTGCGCGCAAGGGCCTCGACGTGCTGGCGGAGCTCAAGCCAGAGGCCGTCCAGGTGGACCTTTCCGTGGGCACCCTGGCACTCGATGAGGGCTACCTCGAGCGCGTGAAGAATCTGAAGTCCCACCTGGTTGCCGGCCTTATCGACGGCCGCAATGTCTGGGCCGCCAACCTGCGCGACCTGCGTTCCAAGTACGAGGACCTGGAGGGTAGCCTCGATTCCCTTTCCGTATCGACCTCCGTTTCCCTGCAGCACGTGCCGCACACCGTGGAGGCGGAAACCAAGCTGCCGGCCGACGTCGCTACCTGGTTCTCCTTCGCCAACGAGAAAGTCAAGGAAGTCGTCGCCCTCTCCCAGGGTCCGCTAGAGGCACCGGAAGCGTATAGCATCAGCGACCGCGCAGTGCGCACCCGTGCCGAATCCGAGCGCATCCACAACGCGGCGGTGAAGGCGCGCATCGAAAAGCTGCCGGCCGGCGAGGTTAAGCGCGAGCCTGCCTTTGCTGAGCGCAACGAGGCGCAGAAGGAACTCGGCCTGCCGCAGCTGCCAACCACCACCATCGGCTCCTTCCCCCAAACCAAGGAGATCCGCCAGGCGCGTGCGGCGCACCGTAAGGGCGAGCTTTCCGACGCCGACTACAACGCCGCCCTCAAGGACGAAGTCAAGTCCGTCATCGAGCTGCAGGAGCGCCTCGGCCTCGATGTCCTCGTCCACGGCGAGCCGGAGCGCAATGACATGGTTCAGTACTTTGCCGAGCTGCTCGATGGCTTCGTCACCACCGAAAACGGCTGGGTCCAGTCTTATGGCTCCCGCTGCACCCGTCCGCCAATCGTTGTGGGTGACATCTCCCGCCCGGCTGCGATGACCACCGAGTGGTCCAAGTACGCCCAGTCGCTTTCGGAGCACCATGTTAAGGGCATGCTCACCGGCCCGGTGACCATTCTGGCCTGGTCCTTCGTGCGAGATGACGTACACCAGTCCGTCTCCGCGGACCAGCTCGGCGTCGCGCTGGCGGATGAGGTGCATGACCTGGAAGAGGCCGGCATCGACATCATCCAGATCGACGAGCCTGCCCTGCGCGAGCTGTTGCCGCTGCGCGAGGAAGACCGCAAGGCCTACCTGGACTGGGCCGTGCGTTCCTTCCGCCTGGTAGCGCTCGAGGCCAAGCCGACCACCCAGATCCACACCCACCTGTGCTACTCCGAGTTCGGCCAGATCATCGATGCCGTTGCCGGCCTGGATGCCGATGTCACCTCCATCGAGGCGGCCCGCTCCCGCATGGAGCTGCTGGAGGATATCGACGAGACCTTCCACTCCGAGATCGGCCCGGGCATCTACGATATTCATTCCCCGCGCGTGCCTTCCGTAGCGGAGATGGCCGAGCTCATCCGCGCCGCGCTCAAGCACGTGCCGGTCGAGCGCCTGTGGGTCAACCCGGACTGCGGCCTGAAGACCCGCGGCTACGAGGAGACCGAGGCCTCCCTGCGCAATATGGTGCTGGCTCGCGATGAGGTGCGTGAGTCCCTCTAAATCCTCCCTAATCGCACCGCAATCCCGGCCGGGTAAAGAATAAAAGTTCTTACGTGGCCGGGATTTCGCGCTGTGCCTTGCGGCGCTTATTGATCCAGCCGATGATCATCGGCAGCACGGAAATTGCCACCACGATCAGCATGATGATGTCGATGGAGTGAGCAATGCCCGGGATGCCGCCCAGCAGTACGCCGACGAGCAGCATGGAACCTACCCAGCCCACGCCGCCGAGGATATTCCAGCGCAGGAACGAGGAGTAGCCCATTTCTGCGGTACCCGCGGCGAAGGGGACGAAGGTGCGCACAATCGGCACGAAGCGGCCCAATACCAGGGCCACCGGGCCGTGGCGCTGGAAGAACTCCTCCGCGCTATCGAGGTGTTCGGTGCGCAGGATGCGGGCATCGTCCTTGAAGAGCTTGCGGCCAAAGCGGCGGCCTAAATAGAAGCCCACCTGGTCGCCGGCAAAGGCGGCCACCGCGGCCACGACAAAGAGCAGCCAGGCGTTGATATCGAGTTCGTGGCGCAGGATGGCCGCGGTTACGAGCAGTGAATCACCCGGCAGGAATGGGAAAAGCACGCCGGACTCGATGAAGATGACGACGGCGACGCCGAGCAGGATATAAGGTCCGAAACTCTGGAGCAGCGAGCCCGCGTCCATGAGGTTGTGGAGGGAGGACAAGAAATCCATGTGCGGATCCTTTCTTAGTAGCTCTTTTAGTATCCTCCGCAAACTGCAAAGTAGCTGCGAATCTGCTGGGTGTCCGAATGGAACCGGTATGTTTCTTTTCTCGTTCTACCCTTTGGGTTAAAAACATCACTAGCGAGAAAGATCCGCAAACTGGGTGCGCAAGCCTCGGTGCCAGCGTAGTCAGCTGGCTATCTGGGAAAGAACCTCTTTCAACGCGCTAAGCGAGCTCAGATCCCCATTCCCCGCACGGTCGAGGTGGAGCGCGTGCAGGCCCGCCGTGCGCGCGCCCTGTACATCGTTGGTGAGGGAATCGCCCACCATCAGCGTGGCCACGGGGGCCGCACCCAGCTGATCGCAGGCGGCGAGGTAGGCCGCGCGCTGCGGTTTGGGGCAGCCGAGGTCGACGGTGGGGATGAGGTGGACGTCGGCAAGCGCAAGGCCTGTCGCCTCCAGCTTGGCCTGCTGCATCTCGCGCTCGCCATTGGTGAGCACGCCCACCTGGAAGCCGGATTCGAGGGCCCAGGTGAGGGTGGGCAGGGCGTCGGCAAAAGCGCGCCACTGCTCCCGGTAGGCGGAAAGATAGCCGTCATAAGCGGCCAGCGCCTCGGCATCGCTCATGTCCCGGCCGAGGAATTCGCGGCAGCGCGCCGCCCGCTGACCCTGGTGGGTGACCTCGCCGCGCTCGTAGGCGTTGAACCAGGTGCTCTCGATGGCCGCAAAGCGCGCATGCTGGCCCTCGGGCAGGCCTAGCTCGCGGCACCACTGATCCACCGCGTCCCGGGCCGCGCCGGTGTGGTCGAGCAAGGTGTCATCCAGATCAAAAAGTAGCGCGCGAATCATGCCTTCAGGCTAGCGCGATCGCTGACAGCGTTATGTCATGCGCGGCAGGCGCGCGTTAAATTCTTTACAATGGCTGGCATGACTCAGAAGACCGCAACTGCAACGATGCATACCAACTACGGTGACATTGTTATCGATCTCTTCGGTAACCACGCACCGGTAACCGTTGAAAACTTCATCGGCCTGGCCAAGGGCGAGAAGGACTACTCCACCCAGAACGCAAAGGGCGAGCAGTCCGGCCCGTTCTATGACGGCGCAATCTTCCACCGCATCATCGATAACTTCATGATCCAGGGCGGCGACCCTACCGGCACCGGCCGCGGTGGCCCGGGCTACCAGTTCCAGGACGAGTTCCACCCGGAGCTGCAGTTCGACCGCCCATTCCTGCTGGCCATGGCCAATGCTGGCCCAGGCACCAACGGCTCCCAGTTCTTCATCACCGTGGCGCCGACCCCGCACCTGAACAACCACCACACCATCTTTGGTGAGGTTACCGATGCTGCCTCCCAGGAGGTTGTGTCCAAGATCGCCAAGGTTGATACCGACCGCATGGACCGTCCGCACGAGGACGTTGTTATCGAGTCCATCGATATCGCGTAATCGCCTTTTCCCTCGGGCCCGTCACCGCATTATCCATGCGGCGGCGGGCTCGTTGCAGTTTTACCTCGAGCCACCCACCACTAGACCCCGCCTCAAGGACTGACAACTTCATGACCATGGTGAGAAACTATGTCCGCACTACCCCGGCGACCGCGCTCATCGCGGCCGTCTGCATCATTGCCTGGCTTATTACCGCGGTGCAGGCGCGGACGCTGGGCGCTACCTTCTATGATTCCGACCTCGCGGTGGACTGGGGCCTGTGGGGCCCGCAATACCCGATTGCGCCGCAGACCGCCCTGTCCTCCGCGTTTATGCACCTGGACGCGGGCCACTTGGCGGTGAACATGATCATGCTCCTTCTCATAGGCAAGGAGGTGGAGCGGGCTCTTGGCACCGGGTTGTACCTCGCCGCCTACCTCATTTCTTGCCTCGGCGCGTCCGCCATGATCCTGACATTCGATTTTGAGACCCCCACCGTCGGCGCTTCGGGCGCGCTCTTCGCGCTCATGGCCATGCTGGTGGGTTCTTACCGCCAGCGCGGGCTCGATCTCCGTGCGCCCATCGCGCTCGTTCTGGCGAATGTGGCCTATACCTTTCTCGCCGATGGCGTATCCCTGTGGGGACACCTTGGCGGGTTGTGCACAGGCATCGTGTTGAGCCTCTTCCTCTATCGAAATAGCTCCAGCCTCCGCTGGGGCGGCGTTGCTGCGGTGGCCGCGGTAGTCCTCGCACTATTAGCCCAACAAGCTGGGGTTTGGGGATAACTGTGGAATTTGATCACCGGAAAGCGTGTGCGAAAGAATTCCACAATGGTTATCCACATTGTGAATAACTACATTTTTGTAATTTACCGAACGCCTTTCCGGAGTTTTCCCTGATCACGCTGGTCTAGCCCGTGTGAAAGTGTGAAAATCAGTCTGTGGAAGCCCGTGAAAACAGTTATCCACAGGGTGTTAATAATTGTGTGAAATTCACATTTCACAGGTTTTCTCCACAGCCTGTGGATAACTTTCTACCCATTGTGTTAACAAGACTGATAAATTTGGGCACTGACCTGCATAAGGAGCATTGTGGATTATCAACCTCGCGCTGTGATCGTCGGCGCAGGCCCGAATGGGCTCACGGCCGCGGCGCGCTTGGCCATGGCCGGATGGAGTGTGGATGTCTACGAACGCGCCGGCCGGGCCGGTGGTGCAGCGGCATCCTCCGCGGAGGTTTTCCCGGGCACGATTGTGGATCTCGGTGCGGCTGGGCACCCCTTTGGCGTAGCGAGCCCGGCCTTTCGCGCCCTCGACTTGGAAGCCCACGGTGTGCGGTGGCTCAATGCCCCTTATCCCATGGCGCATCCGCTAGAAGGCGCGCCGGCCGGGATCCTGCACGGTTCCTTGGCGGACACGGCGGCGGAGTTGGGGACCGATGCCCAGGCGTGGAGGCGGCTGCACGGGCACATCGTCCGCCACATCGATGAGCATGTGGACAACGCGCTTACCCCGCTGGTGCGCTGGCCCCATCGCCCTGTGCGTCTGGCACAGTTTGGCGCGGCCGGGGCGTTGCCCGCCAGCAGCTTGGCGCGGGCGGCCTTCCGCACGCCCCAGGCTCGCGCCCTGTTTGCGGGCAGCGCGGTACACGCGATCACCTCGCCGACCACGCCCTTTACCTCGGCGTTCGGCCTGCTCTTTGGCGGGCTAGGGATGACCCGCGGCTGGCCCGTGGTGGAGGGTGGCACCGGTGCTCTTATCGACGCCCTCCTTAACCTCCTCCGTTCCCACCATGCCCGCCTCCACACCGGATGCGAAGTCACCGACCTGCGGGAGCTGCCTCCGGCCGATGCGATCATTGTGAACCTCACCCCGCGCCAGATTCTGAGCCTGAGCGGACTGGAACTGCGGGACGGCACTCGGCGGAGCCTCGCGCGCTGGCGCTATGGCAGCGCCGTATTCAAAGTTGACTTCCACCTCAGCGAACCCGTGCCATGGATCGATCCGCGCGTGGGTCGGGCCGGCACCGTGCATGTGGGAGGCACCATGGAGGAAATCTGTGGGGCTGAGGGGGACGTCGGCAAGCGGCGCATGCCTAAGCGCCCCTTAGTATTGGCATGCCAGCAATACGTGGCAGACCCATCCCGAGGGCACACCCTGTGGACGTATGCGCACGTCCCCCGCGGCTATGTGGAGCGCTATCCGGGCGAGGTCACCGAGCTGATTGCCGCCCAGATCGAGCGCTTTGCCCCCGGATTTCGCGATACCATCCTGGCCACCCGTGCTACGAGCCCGGCCGATCTGGAGCGATGGAACCCAAATTTGGTGGACGGCGATATCGCCGGCGGTTCCATGACCGGGCTGCAAACCCTCCTGCGACCACGCCTGTCGACCCATCCGCACCGCCTCACCCCGGGAGTATTTATGGCCTCTAGCTCCGCCGCTCCCGGCGCTGGCGTGCACGGCATGCCGGGGTGGTGGGCCGCCGAAGAAGCGCTTAGCGCGTGGAATGGCGCTTCCAAATAAGGAAGCCCGCGCCGATGAGCCACAGAGTCGCGGCGGCGCAGTACCCAGGGATGGTCGTGGTGCGGGGCAGGTAGGAACTGCCTGGGATGAGTCCGGCAACCACGGGCTCGAGGAGAAAACCAAGGACGGCGAGGTAGTCGAACCAGCGGAACCGTGCCGAGGCCGCGCCGGCTAGCCCCAGTACCGGTCCAGAGAGGAGCGCTAGGAAGAACCACTGGGCGTTGTACTCGAAAGCCTCGCTCCAGCTATATACACCGAAGACCACGAGCAAGGTGTAGTGCACGGCCAGCATCATCACGATGATTCCTGTACCGGCCAGGAGTGCCTTGAGCCACCGGCCCGGAAAATCCTTACCCAAGAGGTAGCTAAAGATTCCCCACACCATGCCTGAGCCCAGGACGTTGCCTAGGTAGTTGCGCACGGAAAGGCGGAGGGGAGCGGCGCCGGTGAGTAGGGTGGCGTCGGCAAACGCGATGTGCACGGCCGCGTAGGCCACCGAAATGATGAGGCCAGCAGCAAGAATATGGCGAGACATGTGGCTCCTAGATATGAAAAACCCTCGCCGCCTAGGAGGTAGGGAGCGAGGGAACAGGCTGGGAGATTGAGCTTAGCGCCAACCCATGGTCATCAGCAGGCCGATGATGGCCAGCCCGAAGCCGATGCCGTAGTTCCAAGGGCCGAGTTCCGCCATGAATGGGATGTCCTCGCCAGCGAGGTAATTGACCACAAGCCACAGCAGGCCGATGACCATCAGGCCCAGCATGATGGCGACGTACCACTTCGGGGTGCCCTCAGAATTGATCTTGACGGGCGTGCGGTTGGTAGCAGAGCTCGAGGTAGGGACGGAGGAGCTCTGGGAAATCTTTGACTTCGGCATAAGATACCTTTTCTAGATTTAAAGTCTTATCTAAGTTCGTACTGAGGCCTTAGGATACCAGCAGTTATGGCTGCGGCAGAAGTGCAGCGGGGTCGAAGCTCCACAGGCGGATATCAATATTTTGATCCTTGCGCATGGTATCGCCCGGGTTCACAGACGCCCAGCCAATCTTATTGGCATCCACCAGCGCACCGGTAGGTGCCGGCTCGCCCACGACGAACTGGCCGGTCCAGCCAGCCTCCCGCAACGCGGCCTCGGCCTGGCCTTGATTCTTGCGTACCAGGTCAGGGGCCTTAAAGAGCATGCCATTGGATACCTCAACGGTAACCGGCTTGCCCTTTTCCAGCTCCGCGCCCTGATTGGAGACGCTGAGCACCGTGCCCTTTGGTTCCAAGGAATCCACCTCGCGGACGTCTACATCAAAGTCATTCGACTCGAGACGGCTCTGGGCATCCTCGACGTCCATGCCGGCGACATTGGGCACGCGCTTCTTTTCGACGCCCTTAGAAACCGTTACCCGTACCTTCGATCCCTTGGACAGCTGCGTGCCGCCGGCCGGGTCCTGCTTGATGATCTGGCCGGCCGGGGACTCATCGTTTTCTTCCGAGACATCGGAATTGAGCACCAAGCCTGCTCCTTCGAGGGCTCGAGCGGCCTCATCCAAGGTCATGCCGGTGATATCTGGGACGTCCGTAATCTCCTTGCCAGAGGAAACGGTTAAGGTCACCGAGGCATTCTTTTGCAGCTCGGAGCCTGGGGCCGGATTAATGCGGATGGCATTATTGCGTGGAATATCCGGGTTGGCCTCCTCATTGACGGTGACCTGCAGACCCATGTCTTCTAGTTCCTTAACCACCTCGTTGCGCGGGCGGTTTTCCACCTCGGGCACGGTGATTTTGTCCTGGTGAGCCGATTGGGTCTGGCGTGGCTTATCTTCAGAGTCTTTATCGTTGGAGAAGAAATCCCAGGCAAAGTAGCCCACGATGGCCACCAAGAGGGCGGCCAGGAATGCCGCCAGCCACTTCATCCAGCCACCACCTTGATTATCATCGTCCTCGGTGGGGCGGGTGGACTGGATTGGCGCGCGGTGCGCGGCCGCAGCTGGTGCGGCGGCACCGACCATTTCAGTAGGCTGCTCGTCTTCTTCCTCGTTGACGTGCATGCGGGCCGCAGCGGTGACCTGCCCATTGCGCAGGCGCTCCAAATCGCCGGCCATCTCCCAAGCGGACTGATAACGATCCGCCGGGTGCTTGGCCATAGCGGTAAGGACTACCGCATCTATATTGACGCGCTGGGTAGGAGTCAGCGAGGGATCCGCGATGAGCTCCGACGGCGGCGTCGGCTCTTCCTGCACATGCTGATACGCAACCGCGAAGGGGGTTTCGCCCTCAAAAGGAGTATGACCGGTGAGTGCCTCATAGAGTACGCAGCCCAGCGCATAGACATCGGAGCGGGCATCCGCGTTCTTACCGCGGGCCTGCTCCGGGGAAAGGTACTGGGCGGTGCCGATAACGGCGGAGGTTTGCGTCATCGCCGAGGTGGAATCATCCAAGGCACGGGCGATGCCGAAGTCCATCACCTTCACCTGGCCGGTGTTAGTGAGCATAATATTTGCCGGCTTGATATCGCGGTGGATAATCCCGGCCTCGTGCGAGGCTTGCAGTGCATCCGCTACCGGTTTGAGGATATCCGCCGCTTCTTGGGCGGACAGGGCGCCATCCTCGCGAATGATATCGCGCAGAGTGCGGCCGTTGACCCGCTCCATGACGATATATGGGATGGTCATGCCATCCAGTTCGGTTTCGCCGGTGTCATAAACCGCTACGATATTGGGGTGATTCAGCTTGCCCGAGTTCTGGGCCTCGCGGTAAAAACGCTCGCGGAAGTTGACGTCGCGCGCCATTTCTGGGCGGAGCATCTTTACCGCTACTTGGCGGCCTAGGACGGTGTCTTCGGCAGCATAGACCTCAGACATGCCGCCGGCGCCGATGATCTCGCCTCTCCGATAGCGGTCATTGACCATCGCTTAGTCACCCTCCTGTGTAAGTAGATCGGCCAAGTCTCCGGGGAGCTCATTAGCCTGCGAGTTTACTGGAGTATCCAGCTCAGGTGTAGTTTCAACGTGCGTATCCTGCGGATTCTGTTGCGTCGGCACGGCCGGGGGCTGTTCCTGGCGGGTAGGCGAGTGGCGCGTGGGTGTCTCGCGGTGAGTCGTGCGCGGAGCCTCTTCCTGATCGGATTCCTTCGGCTCGGTCTCTGTCACCGTCACCGGTGCAGGGGCCTCTTCCGTATCTTCGTCCGGGGTGTCCTGCGGGGTGGTGGTGGGATCGCGGTACTTCGTAACTACCGAGGTCTCCGGAGCGCTGGAGGGCTCGCTTTGTCCCTCGCTATCGCTAAAGTGCTGGTAGGCGGCATAGCCCCCACCGGCCAAGGCTGCGAGGAGCAGGGTGATACCTAATCCCTTCAGGAAAGAGGAGCCGCCCTTGGACTCTTTTGTGGGGGCGGTCCCCGCGGCTGGGTGGATGGTGGTGGGTTGGGCGACATTGCCCAACATCTCCGTCGAGGCAGACGGCGATGGCTCCGGCGCGCGCTGTGCTAGCGGTGCAGACTTGGGTTGCGGAGGGCGCTTGCCTAGTCTGACTGCGGAAATAGCCAGAGTGAACTCATTGCCATCGGCGTAGCGGGTAGAGGGGTCCTTGCGCAACGCAATGCGGATGAGCTCGCGAGCCGGGGCGCTGATATTCGTCGATAGTGGCTCCGGCTCCTGGTTGATGTGGGCCAGGGCGATGGACACGGAGGAGTCTCCGGTAAAGGGGCGCTTGCCGGCGAGCATTTCATAGCCGACGACGCCGAGCGAATAGACGTCGGAAGCCGGCGTGACGTCCTTGCCCTGTGCCTGCTCGGGCGATACATATTGCGCGGTACCCACCACCATGCCGGTGCGGGTCAGCGGCACGGCCGCGGCCGCCTTGGCAATGCCAAAGTCCGTGATCTTGACCTGGCCATTTTGCGTGATGAGGAGGTTGCCGGGCTTAATATCGCGGTGGACCAGCTCCATGCGGTGAATGATGGATAGGCCATGCGCCGCCTGCTCGAGGACGTCGAGAGCGAGCTCTTCTTGCAGCGTATTTTCGCGCGCCAAAAGGTCTGCGAGGGATTCGCCGCGCACATACTCCAAGGCCATGAAGCAGAACTTGCGGCCGTTATCCTCTAGCTCGCGGTAGTCATAGGTGGCCACCACGTTCTCGGACTGAATGGATTCGGCCGATTTCGCCTCGTTGCGAAAGCGCGAGAGGAACTCCTGGTTATCGGAAAATTCCGGACGCAGAACCTTGAGCGCCACCTCACGATCATTGCGGGTGTCATCGGCCAACCACACGGTGGACATTCCGCCGTGACCGATGATCCACTGCAGCTCGTAGTCGCTGCCAATCAGTGCCTGGAGATGTTCCTTATTCTCGGCGCTATTCATTACTGCTCCCCTTGGTATGCGCGCAGGATGGCGCGGCCAATTGGGCCGGAAACCTTGCCGCCCGTCGCGGACTCACCCAAGTTACCACCATTTTTCACCACGACGCCTACGGCGATATCGCGTTCCGGATCGAAGGCAACGTACCACACATGCGGGGCCAGCCCCTCGCCGTGCTCGGCGGTGCCGGTCTTCGAGGCAAAGCCATTACCGTCATATCCGGCGGAGGAACGCTCGGAGGCGTACATCAAGTCAGTAAGCGTCGCCGCAGTTTCCTCATTAACTGCCTGGTCTGCCTTCTTCGGTTTGGTAGTGCGGACATCCTTCATCTGGGCGTCGGTAATGCGATTGACCAGGTAGGGCTGCATGCGGGTGCCCTTATTGGCCACGGTGCCCGCCATGACGGCAGCCTGCAGCGCGGTCATGGTGACGTCGCGCTGGCCGATGGCGGACTGCGCCGTGGCCGCCCCATCCGGCAAATCACCCAAGGTGCCGGCGGAGGTAGACACGCCGAGGTCGTAGTTCTCGCCCACGCCAAAGGCCTTGGCGTACTTGCGCAGCTCATCAGCGCCGAGCTGCTCCGACATTTCCACAAACGCGGTATTGCACGACAGCGCGAAGGCGGTCTGCAGGGTTACCGCATCCTGACCATTGCACTTTTGGTTGGCGTAGTTAGTCAGCTCTGTCACCGTGTCTGGCAAGGTAATGACATTGGAACCGGTCAGGGTGGAGGAAGGATCAAAGCCATTGTTAAGGCCTGCTGCGGTGGTAATGATCTTGAAGATGGAACCCGGAGGCAGCGTTTCTGCACCGGCGTGGTTGACCAGCGGCTGTCCCTCTTGCTCCTGCAGGTTGGCCCAATTCTCCTCGGCGGAATCACCCATCAGATCATTCGGGTTATAGCCAGGGTTGGAGGCCATAGCTAGAATCTTGCCGGTGGAGGGCTGAATGGCAACCGCCGAGCCCTCGTAACCTGGGCCCACAAGCTGATCGTAAGCCGCCTGCTGGAGTGCAGGATCGATGGTGACCTCTACATTTGCACCCTGCTTCGGCTTATCGGCTAGAGCATCGAGCCAGTTTTGCTTCATTAAAGAATCATCAGTGCCATTGAGGATGTCATTTTGGGAGGACTCTAGTTCCGAGGCACCAAATTGGCTCGACAAGTAGCCGGTTATGTTGCCAAAGGCCGGTGAATCAATGGGGTAGGAGCGCGAGTAGGTCTCGTCTGGGTTCTGCGTCGACTGTGCCAATACGGTATTACCCGCAAAGATTTGGCCGCGCGGGGTGGTCTGCATTTCCATGAAGCCGCGCATATTCCGCGGATTATGGGCATATTTATCTTCAGAAAAAGCCTGAATCACCGTCAAGTTGACCAGCAAGATGGCCGTCAAAATGATGGCGAACAGCGACACTAGACGGATGGATCGATTCATCGGTGAGCCTCCTGGACCGACGGGAACATGGAGGTATCGCTCGGAGCATCGCCCGAGGTCTCCTGCATGGGGCGACGAGCCGCGTTAGAGATCCGCAGCAGAATCGCCAACAACACGTAGTTAGCCATGAGAGAGGAACCACCGGCAGACATGAATGGCGTGGTCAGGCCAGTCATCGGCAGCAGTGCAGAGATGCCGCCTGTGACCACGAAGACCTGCACGGCCAAGGTAAGAGAAAGACCAGATGCTACCAGCTTGCCGTAGGTATCGCGGGTGCGCAGAGCGGTACCGAAACCGCGGGTGACCAGCATACCGAAAAGCACCAGTACGGCGGCGAGGCCAATGAGACCGAACTCCTCACCGATAGCGGCAAGGATGAAGTCCGAGTGGGCCACCGGAACTAGTTCTGGATGCCCCTCGCCCAAGCCGCTGCCAGAGATTCCGCCAGAAGACATGCCGAATAGCGACTGGGAAAGCTGGAAGCCCGTGCCATCATAATTGCCCAGCGGGTCTAGGAAGTTAGAAAAACGCTGCTGGATCTTTGAAGAAATCTGGTAAATGCCAAAACCGCCCACACCGACGAGAACGACGCCGATAAGCAGCCAGCTCACCCGGCCGGTGGCCATGAATAGCATGCCGAGGACGGTGCTAAACAGCAGCAGTGCCGGGCCGAAGTCATTGGAGATACCCATGATGACGATCGCGATGGCCCACACGATCAAGATGGGTGCGAGGTCGCGAAGGCGCGGCAGGGAGATACCGAATACTCGGTAGCCTGCGACGGTAAACAGGGAGCGCTTCTGCGTCAGCAGCATGGCGAAGAACAAGATCAGCAGGATCTTGGAGAACTCACCCGGCTGGATGGAGAAGGGGCCCAGGTTGAGCCAGATGCGTGCCTCTACGCCGTCAGGCTGCGGCCACACCAGTGGCAGGGCCAGCAGGACAAGGCCTGCGGCGCCCAAGATATAGGAGTAGCGCGTCAGCGAGCGGTGATCCTTCAAAATAGCTAAGACCAGCACAAAGAGCACGAGTCCGACGATGGTCCACATGACCTGACGCACGGCGAGGCCGCTTTCATTGACCAGATCCAGGCGGGCCAACATGATGAGCCCGATGCCATTGAGGATCGCCACGATGGGCAGCATGATCTGATCGGCATAAGGCGCTAAAAAGCACATCACCAAATGGGCGACAGTAAAGACTCCAATGAACCCGCCAATGAGATAAACCAGGTCCATGGTCAGCGCGTTGTCTTGGGATAGCTCCAAGCTGACCAAAGTAATAGCAAAGACGATGGCGGCTAGGATGAGCAGGCCGAGTTCGGTTCCTCGGCTAAAAAACTTTTTCACAACCTACACCTCCCGGCAGGTGACGCCAGGCTTGTTTTTCTTGGCATCCTTTTTATCTTTTTGGCTCGGCGCAGTGATACATGGTTTGAGCGCCTTATCGCCCAAATCATTGACTTGCTGCTGCACCTCACCTAGATCACCAGTGGAGAGATGGTCGACGGCGCTGCGCTCAGATTCCGGCAGGTCCGTGACCTTCAGCGGCGTGAAGTCGCCCTCGCACAGCTGGCTGGAAAATAGCAGCGAGTTGCTGTCATTAATGCACACGTTTTGGTGCGTGGAGTGTAGTTCCTTGCCAAAGACGGAGTAGTCAGCACCCTGTTGGATGGTGATTTCCTGTGCCTCGTTGGTAGCCACGTAGTAATTATTGGACAAGAAGTTCTTCGCCCACAGTCCGGCACCGATGACCAACGCTAGGACGATGAGCAAGGCAAGGAGTACCTTCCAGCCGATCTTTCGGCCGGAAGTTTCGTCCTCCGTGTCGTCGTCGGCATGCTCGGGGCGCTCGTTCTCGCCCTCGGCCATGACGGCCGGTGGAATTACTTGCGGCTTGCGGGAGAGCTGTGCCGCCCGCGAAGCAGAAGAATCCGGGTGGGTGGGCTCTTCCGTCGGGCCGGCGAGCGCGCCCACGCGGAACGGCTCATGTTCCTTGGGCTTTTCTTCAGTTACTTCACCGATTACGACGGTGACATTATCCGGGCCGCCCGAACGGATAGCCAGGTCCACTAGGGCGGATCCGGCCTGCTCGATGCTGCCTTGACCCAGCGCGGTTTCAATGGTGGACGCGGTCACGGGGTCCGAAAGGCCATCGGAACACAGCAAGATGCGGTCGCCCGGCTTGGCGTCGAGAGTAAACAGCGTTGCTTCAACCGGACGGCCCGTATAGGCCTTTAGGATGAGGGACTTTTGCGGGTGTGACGAGACGTCGCCCGGGTCCAGCTCGCCCTTGTCCACCAAGGATTGCACGTAGGTGTCGTCCTTGGTGATCTGCTTGAGCTCGCCGTCGCGCAGCAGGTAGCCGCGGGAATCCCCCACGTGGCAGACGCCGAAATCCGTGCCGTTAAAGAGCATGGTGGACAGCGTGGTGCCCATGCCTTCGGTTTCTGGATGCGCCTTGACGTGGTCACTGATGGCCTCATTGGCCTGCTCGGCGGCCGCTTCCAGCAGGGCCTTGGTGTCTTCCTGACCCGGATCTTGGTCCAAGATTTCTAGGTGGTTGACCATCAGCTCGGAGGCAACCTCGCCCGCCGCATGGCCACCCATGCCATCGGCCAAGATCAAAAGGTGAGGACCGGCGTAGCCCGAGTCCTCGTTGTTATCGCGAATGAGGCCGCGATCGGACTTAGCAAAGAAGTTCAGCTTCAGTGTCATGCGTTCAACCTCACGGTGGTGCGGCCCAGCTTAATTTCGGAGTCCGCGCCGACTACCTCGGGTTGGTCGATGCGCACGCCATTGACAAAGGTGCCATTGCGAGATTCCAAATCCTCCACAACCCATTCGCTGCCGCGGCGGAATAGCCGGGCATGGTGGCCAGAAGAATAATCGTCGCCCGTGACAAAATCGCAGTCCGAGGCGCGGCCCAGCGTGCAGTCCTCCAATGTGCCCAACTCCATATGGGAGCCCTGCAGGGGACCCTCCACGATGGACAGCTGCTTAATCGCTTCCCGACGCCGCGGTGCGCCAACCTTCTTCGACTGCTGGCGGATAGCACCGGCAGATTTATTAGTATCGCGGCGCATGGCGTTCAAGGCCACCAGGATAAAAATCCAGAGCAGAGCCAACAAGCCGATGCGAAGCGCCAGCATGATGACTGCATCCATGGCGACCTCCCTTCCTTAACTGAACTTAGTAGCTGTGCGAATCAAGGCCCGTAATGCGGACCTCGATGTGGGAATGGCCCATGGTGATCACATCGCCATCGGCAAGCAGCCAATTATCAATCGGCGTCTCATTCACAGTGGTGCCGTTGGTGGACTGCAAATCCACCAGAACCGCATCCTGGCCGTTCCAGGTAATCTCCGCGTGCTGGCGGGATACGCCCGTATCCGGAAGGCGCAGGTCGGCGTCGTTGCTGCGGCCGATAATATTGGAGCCTTCCTGGACGTGGTACACGCGGGACGAGCCGTCCTGCAGCATCAGGTTGACTGCTGGGCCCTGCGGCTGCGGGGCGGGTTGACTATCTGGAGCAATGAAAGCGGTAGTTACTGCATCATCGGCAGTATTGTCGTGCTGCTCGGTCATCTGGTCCTCCTGACCATCAAAGTCGTGGAAAATAGCCTCAAAACCGGTCTCTTCCGTGGGCTCGTGATCAATAAACGAGGACACGCGAAGCTGACCCGTACGCAAACCAGATTCCTCCGCCACCCGCACGATCACGGGGCCCGCAAGGGACCATCCGCTATTGCGAATAAAGCGCGTCAACTGGTCTGCACAATCGGCCGGCAGGTTGCGATCCTGGGACAAGTTCTCCAAATCCTTGGAGGAGACACCTACAGTCATCACGTTTGGACTATAAAGATTGTCATCGTCGCCGCGCGCAAGATTGTCCTGAGCCTCTTGCTTCAAAAGCTCATCAATTTCCGCGGGAACGACCTTGCCGCCGAAGACAAGTGCCATGCCGTTATCAAGGCCGCGTTGCATGGCGGAGTCCAGCTTCGCCAGCTTTTCCAAAAACGCCACGAGCCATTCTCCTTTCCACCATGCAGCGATCAGTAGCGATCAGTATAGTTTGTTCACCCCCTCGAAACGTAGATGGCGACGCGAAAGTTCCCAGAATTTTCGCCGCTGCCTCCCCGGAATAGTCTAGTTTTCCTGCAGATTTGTGGTTCGGTGCGATCTTCGTGGTATCTTTATCAAGTCGCTAAGACAACCACACCCTGCCCGGGTGGCGGAATTGGCAGACGCGCTGGCTTCAGGTGCCAGTGTTCGATAAGAACGTGCGGGTTCAAGTCCCGCCCCGGGCACCATCGAAATCCGGAGATGGAAACCACAGTAGTTTCCACTCCGGTTCTTTTTATTTCCCTAGTCGCTGTTCTTCTGCTTAGTGCGCAGCATATCCATGCTCATCAATCATGTACTGGGTAGCAGTATTTAATTCCTGCTGGGAAATATCCCGCAAACTCGGCCCCCGCCGCTGACCCTCCCCAGTGGTCGTAGTAGCGGGGGCTGGGGTGGAGTTCGGATAGTCCTGCGAAGTGCTCATAGCACTAAGGCAACCACACCCACGCCCGCTACGAAAGGCCAACCACATTAACCTTGTGGACAACCCGCACACGGCTAGTGTGGTTATCCACAGAAATCCACGTTGGTTGCAGTGTTCGATAGCGTTTAGGTGGGCATGTCGGTATGGGCCTCTTGGCTTGAGGCCATAGGCTTCTTAGAAAACCTCCTCAACCGCTACGCCCCGTGCACACCGGGCAAGCCGGTCTTTGCGGTCATTGATACCGAAACCACCGGCTTTAACAAGCGTTACGACCGCATCATTGAACTTGCTGCCGTGCGCGCTGACGCATACTTCAATCCCGTCGACTCCTAGCACACATTGCTCAACCCTGACGCCAACGTCGTGTCCACTACTCGGGGGACGCCCCGCCCACCTCGGCACTCAACCCTGCTGTGGGGGTTACTCGTAGCGAAGCGAGCTGAGCATCCCGGCTTCCATGTGATAGGCGTTATGGCAGTGAAATGCCCACTCACCGGGGTTGTCAGCGATCAGGTCGGCGATCATGGTTTCACCGTGGCGGAGAAGGACGGTGTCCTTGCGTAGCCCGCCGCTGCCGGGCAGCGCCCACGTGTGGCCGTGGATGTGCATGGGATGGGGCATCATGGTCCTGTTGCGCATGACCATCCGCAGGCGCTGGCCCTCCTGCACGGTCGCGGAGGAGGATTGGCCGTCGGTGAGAATGCTCCATTCATACGGCATCATCTGCCCGCCCAGGTCGATGCTGACTTCTCGGTCTGGTGTGTCCTCGGGCAGGAGTGCACGGTCTGCTGGCTTCAGGGAGGACAGAAGCAGTCCGGTGGACGACAACTCGGGGAAGTTGACATCGGGGTGGGGGGCTTGGCCGCCGGCGGTGCGGATGACGGCGAAGGCGCGGTCGTCTTTACCGACCGCCAAAGCCGTGAGCGGGAAGATGCCGTCATCGAGGATGACCTCGACGTCGACACGCTCGCCCATCGACAGGTAGATCGATTCGGTCTCCCGGGGCTGGACGGGGAAGCCGTCGGTGTGGGTGACGGTCATGCGGTGACCACCGAGGGCCACCTTGAAGATGGTGTCACCGCCGGAGTTGATAAACCGCAGGCGGGCCTTGTCGCCCGGGCGAGCCTCGAAGGTCCGGTGAGCACGGGGGATACGTCCGTTGATGAGGTAGTGCGGATACATCACATCGCCGGCATCCCCGCCCAGTACCCGGTCCGGGGTGCCGTGCATCATATGGCCGTGACCTCCCATCCCCTTCTTCCCGTTATGGTCGCCCGAACCCATTCCGGTGAGCTTGTCGAGCTCATCGTCGGGAGTGCCTTGAATGCCATCGACCCAGTCGTCGAGCACGATGGTCCACTCGACGTCCTGGTCCTCAGCGTCTTGCGGGTCACGGATGATCAGTGGGGCGTGGAGGCCGCGATCAAGCTGCAGGCCGGAGTGGGAATGGTAGAAGTAGGTGCCACCGTGGGGGACTTCAAAAACATAGGAGAAAGACTCGCCAGGTTCAATGGGGTCCTGGGTCATGCCGGGCACACCGTCGGCTGCGTTGTGGAGTGCGATGCCATGCCAGTGGATGGAGGTGCTCTCAGGCAGTTCATTGGTGATATCGACCTGGAGGACGTCGCCGGCGGTGGCCTCAATGGCCGCATCCCCAGTGTCAGAGACGTATCCCCACGTCTTGGCTTCGATGCCGCCGATATCCAGAGAGAGGGGCCGGGCGGTCAAGGTCCGGCGCACCGTCGGCTCACCGAGCGCAGTGGGGGTGGGAGTGGGGCGAAGAGAGGAACCTGGTGCCGAGGCAGCGGGTCCAGGGTCGCTGGTGCAGGCGGCCACGGCCCCAGTGCCGGCGAGAACGAGCCCGCCGAGCAGAAACTGTCGTCGGGAAAACGCGTTCATCATGATTTAACCTTCCTTGGTGCTAGATTTCAGTGACACGGGAGACAGGCGCAGGTGAGGACCCTGCTGAGCCATCACGTCAGGTGCAGGTCTGTGACACAGGTGGCACCGTCGTCGGCGGTGGAAAACTCCGCGGTGCCGGTACGCCCCTGGTAGCTCACCTCAATCAGGCCGGTGGCATCATCGGGAAGCCAGAAGCCAATAAACCCGTTGTCGAAGGTGGTTGTCGCCTCGTCCACCAGAACCTCACCGGTCGCCTCATCGGTGATCGTGACCTGGATATCCTCATTGTCGAGTTCCCCCTGGCAGGTCGTGAGGCTGTGGTAGAAGCAGTCGTGGGTGGAGGTGAGATAGGGTGCGATCGAGACATACGTCTGATTGTCGGGAAGATCGACCACGACTTCCTGGTCATCGCTCGAGAGCAGCAGTTCATCGGCACGCACTGAAGCGTTCAGATCCGTGGGACGCTCAGAGACCTTCTGCCGGTCGAGGTGATCAATGATCTCCACCGCGTCCATGCCGGCCAGGCCATGGGTAGTCAGGAATGTATCCTGGGACACCGTCCCGTCGGCGGTGGGTTCCGGGTCGGCGGCCGAACACCCCGTGAGGGCGAGGGCAAGGGCGGCGGCTGCGATCGCTGCTCGTTTCACGTCAATCTCCTTGGATCGTGGTAAGACCGTGAGAAGACACCGCCTCAAGGTCGATGCCATACCTTTATCTAGCACGGGGCCTGACGGACTAGAAATCAAAAACCCTGCTCACAGCCTTATAACAGGGCGAAAAGGGGGTGAATTCGGTGAGCTGGGTCACCACCGGGACACCGCCCCACAGCCGTGGGCGATGTCCTTCTACCCGCCCCGGGTATGCGGTGCAGGCAGTGAAATCCCTGGTGGCGCCTGCTGAACCGACCAGGGGAGGCGATGCCGCCGGCCCGGGGTGGGGCACAGGGGTGACGGCGGTCGAAGGGTGATGTTTGAAGATTTGATGAAGATTTCCCCGCCGGGTACTGAGCGAGGGTGGTATTCCCCCCTGGCCGGAGCGATACTGGGGTCTATGGCTGACCGCACACCGACCATCGCCACGCCCCCGGGGCGGGTGCTGGTCGTCGATGATGAACAACCCCTGGCTCAGATGGTGGCCTCCTACCTCATCCGGGCCGGCTTCGATACCCGCCAGGCGCACACCGGCACCCAGGCCGTGGATGAGGCCCGTCGCTTTTCCCCCGATGTTGTGGTGCTGGATCTGGGGCTGCCCGAACTCGACGGCTTGGAGGTGTGCCGACGGATCCGCACCTTTTCGGACTGCTACATCCTCATGCTCACCGCGCGGGGCAGCGAGGACGACAAGATCAGCGGTTTGACCCTGGGGGCGGATGACTACATCACCAAACCTTTTAGCATCCGGGAACTGGTGACCCGGGTGCATGCGGTGCTGCGCCGCCCGCGCACCAGCACCACCTCACCGCAGGTGACCACCCCCTTGATCGTTGGTGACCTCATCCTTGACCCCGTCGCCCATCAGGTGCGGGTGGGGGAGACGACCGTGGAGCTCACCCGCACGGAGTTCGAGCTGCTGGTTGCCCTGGCCCGGCGCCCCGGCCAGGTGCTGACCCGCCACGACCTGGTCACCGAGGTCTGGGACACCACCTGGGTCGGTGATGAACGCATCGTCGATGTCCACATCGGCAACTTGCGTCGCAAGCTCGGCACCGACACCCGGGGCCGGGGGTTTATCGGCACCGTGCGTGGCGTGGGCTACCGGGTGGGGCAGCCATGAATCACGGACCCGGCCTGACCTTCCGCTTCCTGGCCGCCCAGGTGTTGGTTGTGGTGATTAGCCTGCTGGTGGCCGCGGCCGTGGCCACGATGGTGGGGCCGACCCTGTTCCATGATCATATGTTGATGACCGGCCAGGAGGACCCCTCGCTGGAGCTGTTCCATGCCGAGCAGGCCTACCGGGGCGCCAACCTGATCACCCTGGCCGTCGCCCTGCCCACCGCCTTGATCAGTGCCCTGCTGGCCAGCCTGTGGTTATCGCGTCGTCTGCGCACTCCCCTGCAGGATCTCACCCGCGCCGCTACCAGTCTGACGGCCGGCAACTCCCGTATCCGCGTGCCCGCCGGAAAAGCAGGCCCCGAGGTCGCCACCCTGGCGCATGCCTTCAACACCATGGCCGACCGGCTGGAACACATCGAACAGGTCCGCCGCCAGATGCTCTCTGATCTGGCCCACGAAATGGGCACCCCCTTATCGGTGCTTACGGTCTACCTCGATGGTCTCCAGGACGGAGTCGTGGACTGGAATAATGCCACCCACATGATCATGGCTGACCAACTCACCCGCCTGACCCGGTTGATGGAAGACATTGACGATGTTTCCCGGGCCCAGGAACGCCGGATCGATTTGGACCTGGCGGAGGAAGGGCTCGGGGATCTGCTCCATACCGCCGCTGCTGCCGCGGGGGAAGCTTATGCTGACAAAGGCGTCGATTTACAGGTCGAGACCATTACGGACACCGCCCGGGTGCTCGTGGACCGGCAACGCTTCGGCCAGGTGATGAGCAATCTCCTGTCGAACGCGCTACGACACACCCTGGCCGGCGGGCAGGTCCGGATCAGCGTCCACCGACAGGGGGCGTCCACCGTACTCATCCAGGTCGCCGATGACGGCGAGGGCATCCCACCTGACCAGCTCGGACACATCTTCGAACGCTTCTACCGGGGGGATGCCGCCCGTAGCCGGGACAACGGCGGGGCCGGTATCGGTCTGACCATTTCCAAGGCATTGATCGAGGCTCACGGCGGCACTCTCACCGCCACCTCCCCCGGACCCGGTCGCGGAGCGGTGTTTGCCCTCCGCCTCCCGCTGTCCCCTCCCGACAGTGAGGAGGCTGCTCGGTGACCACACCCTGCCCCGCGTGAGGGCCGTGCCCTTCACCCCTTGAAAATATACCCCCCCGGGGTATACGCTAGGGAATATACCCCAGGGGGGTATGCGCTAGAGAGCGGCATCGCCGCACCCCACCGAACCGAAGGAGCTTTCCCATGATCACCTCCCCGCCCCGCCTCTTGCCGATGGCCTCCCACGGCTGCAGCTGTTGCGGACCTGCCTCACGTGCCGACACCGCCTCCACCCCTGCCACCAGCGACTCGTCAGCAGGAGGGTCCTCCCCTAGCTACCAGGTCACCGGCCTGACCTGCGGGCACTGCGCGAAAAGCGTGACCCAGGCCCTTCAGGCCCTCCCCCAGGTCGACGACGTCCAGATTGATCTCGCTGCTGGTGAAGTTTCCACCGTCACGGTCACCGGTGTCGTACCTCCGGAGATGGTTCGCTGGGCCATCGAGGAGGCCGGCTACACCGTCTTATCCTGATCAGTTTTACCCATCATCTCGACCCCGACCGGGTTGAGCGAAAGGAACGTCATGAGCACTCCCCACCATTCGGGTGGTCACCATGGTGATCACCCCGCTCCGGAAACAGACCACACCCACCACCCGGATCATGCCGGCCAGGAACACCACGCGGATGCCGACACCCACGGCCAGGCGATGCCCCACGATCACCCACACTCCGCCTTGGACGAAGACCACCACGTTCATGGTCACGGCGAACACGCCGGACACAGCACCGCAATGTTTCGGGACCGCTTCTGGTGGTCGCTGATTCTGTCCATTCCCGTAGTTATTTTCAGCCCCATGGTCGCCAACCTGCTCGGCTACCACCTCCCGGCATTCCCCGGATCCACCTGGATCCCCCCGGTGCTGGGCACGATCATCTTCGTCTACGGCGGAACGCCTTTCCTCAAGGGCGGATGGAGAGAACTGAAATCCCGCCAACCCGGGATGATGCTCCTGATCGCCATGGCCATCACCGTGGCGTTTGTCGCCTCCTGGGTCACCACTCTGGGGCTGGGCGGTTTTGAGCTGGACTTCTGGTGGGAGCTGGCCCTGCTGGTGACCATCATGCTGCTGGGCCACTGGCTGGAGATGTCTGCTCTCGGGGCCGCGTCCTCCGCGCTTGACGCGCTGGCTGCCCTGCTGCCGGATGAGGCCGAGAAAGTCATCGACGGGACCACCCGCACCGTGGCCATCTCCGACCTGGTCGTCGACGACGTCGTGCTGGTGAGGGCCGGTGCCCGGGTGCCGGCCGACGGAACCATCCTCGATGGAGCCGCCGAATTCGATGAGGCGATGATCACCGGCGAATCCCGTCCCGTCTTCCGCGACACCGGTGACAAGGTGGTCGCTGGTACCGTGGCCACCGACAACACCGTCCGCATCCGGGTGGAGGCTACCGGCGGTGACACAGCCTTGGCTGGGATCCAACGCATGGTTGCCGACGCCCAGGAGTCCTCCTCCCGGGCCCAGGCCCTGGCGGATCGGGCGGCGGCGTTGTTGTTCTGGTTCGCGCTGATCTCCGCTCTGATCACCGCGGTGGTGTGGACCATTATCGGCAGCCCGGACGATGCCGTCGTGCGCACGGTCACGGTGCTGGTCATCGCCTGCCCGCATGCCCTGGGCCTGGCGATTCCGCTGGTCATTGCGATCTCCAGCGAGCGGGCCGCGAAATCCGGGGTGCTCATCAAGGACCGTATGGCGCTCGAGCGGATGCGCACCATCGACGTGGTGCTCTTCGACAAAACCGGCACCCTGACCGAGGGCGCGCACGCGGTCACCGGTGTCGCGGCAGCTGTCGGCGTCACCGAGGGAGAGCTGCTGGCCCTGGCCGCCGCCGCGGAGGCCGACAGTGAGCACCCCGTGGCCCGCGCCATCGTGGCGGCCGCGGCCGCCCATCCCGAGGCTTCCCGTCGGCAAATCCGTGCAACTGGTTTCAGCGCCGCCTCCGGCCGGGGGGTCCGGGCCACTGTCGATGGCGCTGAGATCCTCGTGGGCGGGCCGAACATGCTGCGCGAGTTCAACCTCACGACCCCGGCCGAGCTCACCGACACCACCAGCGCCTGGACCGGGCGTGGGGCCGGTGTGCTCCATATTGTCCGCGACGGTCAGATCATCGGTGCGGTGGCCGTCGAGGACAAGATCCGCCCCGAATCCCGCGCCGCTGTGAAAGCCCTACAGGACCGCGGGGTGAAGGTCGCGATGATCACCGGCGACGCGCAGCAGGTGGCCCAGGCGGTTGGTCAGGACCTAGGCATTGATGAGGTCTTCGCCGAGGTCCTGCCCCAGGACAAAGACACCAAGGTCACGCAGCTGCAGGACCGGGGTTTGAGCGTGGCCATGGTCGGTGACGGTGTCAATGACGCCCCCGCTCTGACCCGCGCGGACGTCGGTATCGCCATCGGTGCCGGCACGGATGTGGCCATGGAATCTGCCGGGGTGGTCCTAGCCAGTGATGACCCGCGGGCAGTGCTGTCGATGATTGAGCTGTCCCAGGCCAGCTACCGCAAGATGATCCAGAACCTGATCTGGGCCTCTGGCTACAACATCCTCGCCGTGCCGTTGGCCGCCGGAGTGCTCGCCTCGATCGGGTTCGTGCTGTCCCCGGCCGTGGGCGCGATCTTGATGTCTGCCTCGACCATCGTGGTGGCCCTGAACGCCCAGCTGCTGCGCCGCATTGATCTGGATCCGGCTCACCTGGCTCCGACCGAGTCGAAAGAGGAACACGCCATGCCTACTCCGGCATCCACCGCCGTCCACTGATCCACCACTTCTCTCCACTGCCCCCATATGACCCTGAAAGGTGCTGTTGCAAAGTTGGGGCAGTAGGCAGAGTGACGTGAAATAGTCACAGCCATGGGTATTTTCTCCGGTTGTCATTTCCCCCGTGACATTATTCTGTGGGCAGTGGGTGGTACTGCCGCTACGGGGTGAGTTACCGCGATCTGGAGGAAATGATGACTTCAGCGGGGCGTGCCGGTCGATCACACCACGATCTACCGCTGGGTTCAGAAATACGCCCGTGAGCTGGACAAGCAAACACGGTGGTACCGGCAGGTACCTGACTGGCAGGCTAGTTCCTGGCGGGTGGATGAGGCCTCTATCGGGCGATCACCGCCGGTGGCCAGACCCTGGACTTTTATCTCTTCGAAGCGGAACGTGGCCGCAGCGAAGTGTTTTTGGCCAAGGCCGTCAGATCCAATGCGTCAGCCGGGTATCCCAGAGTGATCAACACCGATAAAGCACCCTCCCTGGCCAGGGCAATCGCCGAGTTGAAGTCAGAGGGAATCTGCCCGCCAACAGTGGAACACCGGCAGGTGAAAAACCTCAACAACATCCTGGAAGGCGACCATGGTCGGCTGAAGCGGATCCTCGGTCCGAAAGGGGCGTTTAAGAACCGGACATTTGCATATCGGACGTTGAAAGGGATGGAGGCGATGTACTCATTGCGGAAAGGGCAAGGCGCGATGTTTGCCAACAGGCAACCGAACCCGGACGCGGTGATCGTCAACCGGGTCTTCGAGACCGCCTAACAACGCCCACACGCAGCGGCCATCAGGGAACGAGAAACTGAGTCTTCGCTGCTCTCCGCCCAATTTTGCAACAGCACCTTTTTATTTTTCTTAGTCGCTGTTCTTTTGCTTAGTGCGCAGCATATCCATGCTCATCACGGCGCCGATGATGGCGGCGTGATGTTGCTCATTGAGGCCCGGCGTGATGCGCAGGCGATACGTGTTTTTGCCCATGAAGAAATTACCCATGCCAGTCCATTCGTTAGAGACGTCAGCAAGCAGGCGATCTTCTGAAGTGATGGAAAGGTTCCAATCCCAGAAGTCGCCGTGAATTTCGACGTCGGCAAAGCCCTCCATGGTCAAGTCCAACTTTGTCTTGAGCATGGAGAAACGCTTGGTAATGACGGCCATGGGCTTTTCGATTCCCGGCAAGTGCACCTCATAGGTATCCCGCAGAAAATTCGGCGGGTCCGAAATCGTCATGACCGTCTGTAGCGGGTTGCCTTCAGCATCCGTGATGGCAACCTCCAAGCTGCGGGAGGATTTAAACACCATGTCTTTGAGACTGGTGGATTGCAGGATAGTGCCCACAGGAGTGCCGTCTAGATCGGTGATCATGAACTGATCGTTGAGGAAGGACTTGGTCTGAGTAATTACGAGCTCGTCAAGTGTGAATAAATTTTGCGTCATACCAGCCACTGTAGGGAAGCTGCTGGTTTTATTCCTCCTCCCTAGGGGTGGTTTTCTGCTGGCGCATGAGTTCTTGCGCCTCTTCATATGCTCGGGCGCGCTGGGCAGTCATGGTTTGAGCAAATGTCTGCACCCAATTCTTGTTCTTGGGCGCCAGCGGGCCGGAGGGCTCGGTGGTGGTCCAGGTGCCATCCTCAAAAAGCCAGATGATGTCGCGCGTATGTGGATCCATGACATAAAAGGCTCGGCCATCGGTCTTTACGTTGTGGTGGTGCTGGCATAAGCAGGCGAGGTTTGCCGGGGTGGTCGGCCCGCCGTCCGCGTGGTTGATGCGGTGATCCTTCTGGCAGGCCGTGGCTGGGCGGTTGCATCCAGGGTAGCGGCAGGTGCCGTCGAAACCTTCCAGGTACGCGGCCATGGCGGTGGGAGTGACATAGCCCTTGACCTCGTGGTTTGGGTTCATCTCCCGGATTTTAGTGTAGGGCAGCGCATTGGAGCGCGCCGGGTCGAGCCAGCCTACGGACTCAATAAATGCCGGGGAATTGGGCACGTCGGTGGCCTTGTAGGCGTTGAGGATGATCTCGGGGGCTTGGGTGCGGCCGGTGAGGAGCGCAACGGCGGCGTCGGCAAGCGAGCAATCTAGCTCCAGCGCGGTCTGCCGGATGCACTTATCGACGCTCGCGATAACCGCCGGGTCCGCACTCAAAGTCACCGCCGAGGTATTATCGCCCCAGTTTTCCATGGTGTAGCGCGGCTGGGTAGGGCCTTGGGTGACGGCCAGCGTGTCATCGGCGAGGTTGATGAGCTCGTTGAGTTTGCGCTTGATCTGCGCCTGCGTGCGCATGGCCTGGTTCGGCCGGGTAGGGGTGAGGTAGGCGGTGAGCTGCTCATCGATGCGCGCCACCACCTCCGGTGTGGGGTTTCCCAAGCGGTTGAGGGATTTATTGATGGCAATAATGCGGTCGAGGTCCAAGTGATAGAGGCGGTGCTGCAGCGCCTGGAGCTCGGGCAGCTCCTCCAGACGGTGCAGCGCCATGAGGATATGGCCGATCCGGCCTTCATTAACGCCGGTGGTGCGGTAGAGGGATTGGGTAACTAATTCGAAATCAGAATCGAGATCCGGGACTTGGCTTACCCAGAACTCGTACTCCGCCTTTCGCATCTCAAAGGCTAAGCGTGTGGTGGGGTCGGTGGTGTTGGTCGTGGAAAAGTAGGGTTCTTCCATGGCGCATCGTACCTAAATTATCGTGTGAACTTGTGTACGATTTACACCTTATAACACCCCTCGGACACGAGCCTTTTTCTTCGCATTGATCCAGCTCAGGAGCTATATTCCGAATCTTTAGCGGGTAGGGACTTTTCGCTGCTTTGTGCCGCGTGTTTCTTGTCCTGCTTGCGCATGAATCGCAGGCCCCAGATAATAAGCGTCCAGGTGATGAGGGCGATAACAAGGATGGTCGCCGGCCAGTTACCCGCAATCATGGTCGCGCCATTGAACAAGGTATGTAGGGCAATAGCGGCCAGCCAGAATCCGGCGACCTGCCAATACCCGTGGCGCGCGCCCGCATAGAGCTTGCCGACGCCCCACGCCGCAACCCCCGTATACAGAGCATGGGTAAAGGCGCCAGTGAAGAATCGTCCGATACCGGTAATGATGACGCCCCAGAGGTCGCCGTCCAAGTTATCGATGGCCGCGTGGAGGATGAACGGCACATTTTCCATGGCATCGAAGCCAAGGCCTACCGCCATGCCGATCGCGGCGGCTTGGTAGGGATGCCGCACGTTCTTATAGGCTGCAACGATAATGACAACGCCGAGGAGTTTGATGGTTTCCTCTGGAAGTGGCGAGTAAAAGGCCGAGTCCAGGAAGGTAAGCCCCAGCTTGTTCGAAATCCCCACCATTTGGTTGTTGAGGCTCACCACCACCGGCTGGGCGAGCGCACCCCATAGGATGCCTTGCCACATCGGCCGCGGCCTAAACCACAAGAATCCCAAGCCGAGTGTAAGGCCCACGCAGATGAGCGCACCGATGAGCCCAACCTCAGTAAACCGACGATCGGCCAAAAAGAAGCCGGAGACTACCAGTCCAAAAGCGATAGATAACCAATACAGATTCTTCATGCCTTTTCTACCTCCTGGGCAAGTTCTGCAGCGCGCGGTCCGCGCAGGGAGAGGAACGTGGTGGGGCCATCGCCCTCGATGCTGATGGCTACAAGGTCGCCATCGCTAAGCGTGCGCTTGTCCCCGTCGCGGTCGATGTCTCCTTCCGGCATGGCCGTACCTTCACCCATTGCCCGGAGGTAGCGTCGGGTGGCTTGGTCTTTGTCTTGCACGCCGACTTCCTTAGCGCGGATTTGGGTGCCGTCACAGTCCCAGCGTGGTTCACTGCTGGTGGAGCCATCTTCTTCCGTGCAGGATAATCCGGGGATGCGGGCCTGTCCGGCCTGCACTTCAGAAGTGGGGTTGTCATAGATGTCTGGCAGGAGTGCATTGGTGCCATAGATGGCGCCAAATACCACGCCCGCCGCGAGGATGAGTGGTGTGCTTTTCATACACTCAACGCTAGGTATGCCCTGCTCATCGCGGTATCCTCCGCGGGGAGGATTAAGCCGGACATAGGGAGGATTTCTCCCCCATAAGTTCTGCCAAGCCCTGTGATAGGTTGGGTGCGTGTTTGAGGAGCTAGAAGAAGAAGCGGAAACAAAAGACGAGCCTAGCCGCGTCTGGTGGCAATGGTGGGCGCCCATCGCCATGGCCGCGGTCTTTGTTGGTCTGCCGCCCGCGGTCTATCACCTAGTCTCCGGCGTAGTTCTGCTCATCCTCATGGCCGTGCTGACGGTGGTCATTGCTCTTGCCGACGGCGCCACTTTCCGCGCTTCCTGGACCATTTTCTGTGTAGCAGGGTTGGCCTATTTTGTCGCCATGTCCCTGTACTTCAACGAGGGCACCTGGATATACCTCCCGGTATTTGTTTTCCTGGCATGGGCCGCGAGCAAGCTGGGGGCCGCGGTGGGCTCCAAGGCAGGGAAGAGCTAATGGAGACGTGGCGCCTAGAGCACCCCGAAGTGGGCACCATCGAGGTGCAGCGCGGATACGATGCCGAGTTCGTGGAGATGGGCCAGTGGCCTAAGAAAGCGAAGGACTTCACCCCGGTTCCGGGCGATGCTTCGCTGTTGGAGCGCGTCCAACTCTGGCGGAAAAATCCCAGCCCGCGCCTGCAAATTGTAGTGAACGGTCAGGTACGCAGCCGCCACGATCGGCCCCGCGCGGGCCGCTATTCGCTCAAGAAAAAGATTGAAAAAGACCTCACCCTGCTCGAGAACTCCGCCCCGCGCAGCAAACCTTATCTAGATATCCAAGCTTCTCCCTTTGGCGAGCTCCTCGACGTGTACTACCGCAATGGGGAGGAGGCAGTCGCCCTCGAGCCCCCGGCCGGCTCATTGGGAGAAAAGCGCCGCCACGCCATGGAGGAAAGCTCCTTCAAGCGGGTGCTGTATCCACTTATGGGCGGGCTGGGAAAGTCCGGCTGGGCCATTGGCGTGATCGTGCTCGGTCCGATCATCAGCCGCATTTTGTCCCGGTTGCTGCCGGATTGGGAGCTGCCGGAGATTAACCTGCCGGATATCGCGCTCCCCGTACCGGAGTTTCCGCAGATAGAGTTGCCGGTGCCGAATTTCGACTTCAACATCGACATCGATCCGCCCGATTGGCTGGTATTCCTCATGGATTACACCAAGGTGTGGGTACCGCTCATCATCGCCATCGTGGTGGGCATTCAGGCCGTGCGCAATGCCAAGAAATCAGAGGAAAAGAAGCAGCAGTGGCAACAGGATGGCGCGTATGCTGACGGCCATGAAGATTCACGGCGCGATTGATGCGGAGGGCCGGTGCAAGCACTGGCATTCGCCGCTGGATGTGGTGGCCAATAAGTGCGCCACCTGCCGCGAGTATTTTGCCTGCGCGCTGTGCCATGCCGAGCTCACGGAGCATGAGTTTGGGCCCATGCTTGTCGACGCCCCCTCGGTACTCTGCGGCGCCTGCCGCACCGAAATGAACTACCACGCCTATTCCGCCGCGCCTGCGTGTCCCCACTGTGGACATAAATTTAATCCCGGCTGCAGTGCGCATGCCGGGATCTATTTTCAGCTGGACCGATAAGTGGCCCCACCGAGGTCAGCGTCTTAGAAGGAAGACAGCTGCTGCAGCTGCTGGATCTGTGGGATCTGTGGCAGCTGGAACTGGGATACGGCGTTCTGGGCAATCTTGGCCGCGTCCGGGATGCGGAAGGTCTGGCCCAGGAAGGGGACATCGACAGTCGGCTGGCCAGGGATGGTGCCCAGCTCGATGACCTTGGCGTTCTTGGCTGGAGCTGGGGCCGGAGCCGGAGCTGGCTTTGGTGCGGGAGCATTGCCGCGCTGGCCGCCCGTGTTGACCGGCTTGCCCTGACCGGTGGTGCCGTTCAGGCCGCAGCGAGCAATGGCCTCATCCATGCGGCCGATGGCGCCGCGGACCTCGTTGCCGCGTGGGTGCACGGTGGCAACGGCGAGGGCCTGGGACTTCTTCTGATTGTAGTCAGCGGAGTTGGTCCAGTACTGCTGTGCCTGGGAGCAGGAAATCTGGCCGGCAGGCATCTTGTCGAGGAGATTATCAACGGCGTCGGCATGGGCAGCGGCAGGGGCGGCGAGGGTTACGGTCAGGGCGGTAGCTGCAGATAGCAGCGCGGACTTACGTGCAAAGCTCATGCCAGACATCTTGCCACACTTGTTACGCCTGTGACAGGCCGAGGAAGCGATTGACCAGGCTGCGGTAGGCACGCACGGTGAGCTCGAGGTCCTCTAGGTAGAGGTGCTCGTCGTGGCTGTGCAGCTGCGAATTGGCACTGGCCATATCGCGGCCCTCGGCGTGCATGGCAAAGCCATAGGCATTGCCACCCTTGCGGCGGGCGAAGCGCAGATCGGAGCCGCCGGTGGCGTGAACTGGGACAACGTCCTTGTCCGGGAAGAATTCCTTGGAGGTGGCCTCAATCGCCCGCCATAGTTCGGTATCGGTGGAGGATTGCGTGGCATCTTCGGTGATGAGGTGTTCGATTTCTACCTCATCGGCCATGTCCCCGAGCGCGCTGCGCAGGAAGTCATCCAGATCCTCCTGGGTCTGGCCGGGGAAGGGGCGCACATCCATTTCCAGATAGGCATGTGAAGGCAGCACGTTAATGGCTCCGCCGGCGCGCAGGACGGTTTCTGCGATGGTGGTGTGGCTAAAGGCATGCGCGTAGGCGTCGAGGTTGCCGAACTTGGAGTAGTCGCCGGTGCCGTCGATAAGCTCCTGCTCGGTCTGGGGATCAAATTTGAAGGTGCGCACAAAGCCTTCCCAGATCTCATTGGAGGCCGTGGGCGGCTCCGCAGTGGCGATGCGGCGGGCCACCTCGCCGATCTTCACGATGGCAAAGTCCTTGCCATAAGGGGTGGAACCGTGGCCGGCATCGCCATGCACGTGCAGGCGGCGCTGGCCCGCGCCCTTTTCTCCCACATTGAAGCCCACCGCGCCGGGCAGGTGGCTGCCGCCGGTCTCAGACAGGCAGTTCTTCCACGAAAAGGCGTCGGGGTGGTTCTCGGACATAAAGCGCACGCCAAGGCCGCCGCGGGCCTCCTCATCGGCCATGCCGACGAAGGCGAGGGTGCCGCCCGTGTTACCGGCGCGGGCGACCTCGCGCGTGACGGCGGCCATGGTGGCGGTAATGAAGAGCATGTCTACGGAACCGCGGCCGTAGAGCTTGCCGTCCTCGATAAGCGCCTCGAAAGGCGGCTTGGTCCACTTGGGCTCGTCCACGGGGACGACGTCGGTATGTCCCATGAGGGTCAGCGGTTCCTTGTCCGGATCGCCGGGGACGGTCACTACGATGGAAACACGGCCCGGGTGGGACTCGAAGCGCTCAATCTGCACGTCTTCACCTGTGAAGAATTTTTCCAGGCTATCCGCATTGCGCACCTCATGGCCGGAATCCGGCGTGAGATCATTAACGCAGGCATTGCGGATCAGCTCTTGGAGGAGGGAGAGGGTGTCATCATAAAGCGTCATGCCCCCGAGGGTAGTTCCGTACAGATTTATATGTGGTTTTAACCAAAGTTGAACGCCGTTCAAGTAGGGTTTAGCACCATGAGCATCGTTGACATCGCCCGTGAGAAAGCCCTAGAGCAAGGCAAAGGCCTCAACCAGGAAGAGCTGCTGCAGGTACTGCAGGTTCCGGATTCCCAGCTGGAGGAAATTGCCGATATCGCCCACCAGACCCGCCTGAAGTGGTGTGGTCCGGACGTATCGGTGGAAGGCATTATCTCCATTAAGACCGGTGGCTGCCCAGAGGATTGCCACTTCTGTTCCCAGTCCGGCCTTTTTGAGTCCCCGGTGCGCGCCGTGCGCCTCAACATCCCTGAGCTGGTGGAGGCAGCGCAGAAGACCGCTAAGTCCGGCGCTACCGAGTTCTGCATCGTCGCCGCGGTGAAGTCGCCGGACGATCGCTTGCTGGACCAGGTGGGCGAGGCCATTGCCGCGATTAATGACGCCGTCGATATTGAGATCTCCTGCTCCCTGGGCACCCTGACCCGCGAGCAGGCACAGCGCCTGAAGGACATGGGCGCGCAGCGCTATAACCACAATCTGGAGACCTCCCGCTCCTTCTTCCCCAATGTGGTCACCACCCACACCTGGGAGGAGCGCAAGCAGACCCTCGATTATGTACGTGAGGTAGGCATGGAGGTCTGCTGCGGCGGCATCATCGGCATGGGCGAGTCCCTGGAGCAGCGCGCCGAGTTCGCCGCGCAGCTGGCAGAGATTGATCCGTGCGAGGTGCCAATGAACTTCCTCGATCCGCGACCTGGCACCCCCTTTGCGGATCGCCCGCTGGTTCCGCTGGGCGAGGGCCTGCGCGCCGTGGCGGCGTTCCGTCTGGCCATGCCGTCTACCACCTTGCGCTTTGCCGGTGGCCGCGAGCTTTCGCTTGGCGACGACGGCACTGAGCGCGGCCTGCTCGGCGGCATCAACGCCATTATCGCCGGCAACTACCTGACCACCCTGGGCCAGCAGATTGAAAAGGATGTGGACATGTTGAACCGCATCGACCTGCCGATTAAGGCCCTATAGTGCCTGGTTTATCCGAGCCAACATCCGAATTGGCTGCCGCCGTGCTGGCTGGGGATGAGCCGATTTTCCATCCGAATACCGGCAAGCCGATCGAAGAGGTCTTCACGCTGCACCCCGCGGCTGCAGCCGGCCTCGACGTGCCGCGCTACTGCCAGATCTGTGGCCGCCGCATGGTGGCCCAGGTGCGCCCCGATGGCTGGCATACTAAGTGCTCGCGCCACGGGGAGCTGGATTCGGAGTGGCTTTATGTAGAGCACCTGCCCGAAAGCTAGCATCGGGGGCATGGATCCCGCCGTTTCCCTTGCCCACCAGTCTGCGCTGCGTTCGATCGCCCGAGTGGTCGAAGAATCGGCGCCGCATACGGAGGAAGGGAAGGCCTTAGGGGACGTCGTAAAGCAGCTGCGCGAGGGCCCAGTGATGGTGCTGACTGGGGCTGGGGTGTCTACGGAATCGGGCGTGCCGGATTATCGGGGCCCGCGCGGATCGCTCAGTAGGCACCGGCCGATGACCTATCAGGAATTTCGCCACGACCCGGCCGCAAGCCATAGGTATTGGGCCCGCAGCTTTGTGGGGTGGCGGGTCATGGATTCCGCGGTGCCGAATCGCACGCACTATGCGCTCGTGGAACTGGAGCGCGCCGGGCTGGTCAATGGCGTGGTCACGCAAAACGTGGATGGCCTGCATAAACAGGCGGGAACCGCGAACTTGGTGGCGCTGCATGGCGATATGGAAACCGTGGTGTGCTTGATGTGCGGGCAGCGGGAGGCGCGGCCGCACTTTGATGCGCGTCTAGCTGCAGCGAACCCGGGGTACCTGGAACGCCTTGTCGTGGAGGCGGATCAGGTGAACCCGGACGGTGATGTGACGCTTGATGAGGCCGATGTGGCAGCCTTCCGCATGGCAGGGTGCGAGCGCTGTGGTTCTGCCTTGTTGAAGCCGGACGTCGTCTACTTTGGTGAGCCCGTGCCGGCGGAGCGCCGTGATGCCGCTTTTGCCGTGTTAGGACAGGCGCGCTCGCTGCTGGTTGCTGGGTCTTCGCTGGCGGTAATGAGCGGGTATCGCTTTGTGCTGGAGGCAAAGAAACAGGGCAAACGTGTGGCCGTCATCAATGGTGGGCCCGGCCGGGGTGATAAGAAAGTGGATACGCTGTGGCGCACCCGGGTGGGACCGGCCTTTGACGCGGTACTCGATGAGCTGGGGCTATAACTAGCGCGGGATGCTCTCCACCAGTTCCAAAATGGTGCGCACGATCGCGCGGACGCGCTTATCCATAGGCATATCCTCGTGCATGACCATCGCGAGGCGGTCGAAGTCTTGGACATAAATATTGCGGACCGTGCCCTCTGCGACGCCGCGGGGGTCGAGGAAGCAGGTCTCGGGTGGAACAACGACGGCGTCGGACCGCGTGGCAATGCAGGTATAGCTCACGCCGGATTCTAGATCGCCGTCCCGGTTGGTTTCGCGCAGAGCCTCACTGCCGACGACCTGGTCCATGCCCGCCGGCCCAAACCAGCCATCAATGATGGAGCGCAGGACCGCTTCTTGGCGCGGGGTGCGAATGAGGCGGCTGGCGATGCCGCCATAAGTGGTGCCGTGATTCGGCGCGCTAATGCACATCAGGTGCAGGACATTTTCTGCCCCGCCCTCCATACGCATCCAATAACGGGCAAGTAGCCCGCCTTGGGAGTGGCCGATGAGAATAACCTTGTCTGCGCCGGTGGCTGCGCGGACGGTGTCGATATAAGCGCCAAGTTGGCGTGCGGATTCCGCGAGCGGCTGGGTAGCGCGGTGCCCATAATCAGGGGCGAAGACGGCCCAGCCGTCTTGGCGCAGTTCATTGCCGAGGATTTGCCATACGCCTTTGGTATCGCAGGTGCCGTGGATGAGGATGACCGGCCAAGGCCGCTCCGCAGTAGGACGCGCGCCCCAGTCATCTTCGAAGACGCCGCGCGGCTTGATTCGTGCGCCGAGGGGCAGGGTGGCGGCGGCATCAGCATCGAGCGCGGTATCGCCGGGGCTGGTCTTGCCCTTCTGGGCTTTGATGAGGTCCGCGATTTCGGCCGCGACCTCCTCGCGCAGTGCCGTGGCCTCGGCAGGGGAGGCGACGCCGCGACGCGGGGAATCGGTCAATTCCTTCTCGTTGGCACGCCAGAATTTGCGGAGTTGCTCGGAAATAGTGGATTTCAACTCAGCCATGGTTCCGGATTGTACTCGTTATTGCAGGTTAACTGTGTTTTTGGTAGGAATTAAGAAATTTATGGGCAAACCCTTGACCATCCTACGAAAGGTTTATAAACTTAGGCTTGCCTAATCACGGGCGGTGCTTGTAGGAGGGTGCGCTCCATTCCCTCCTTGGGTACCGAGAGATTAGTCATGGGGAGAAGGCCCGCCGATGTGCTGTCGGCGGGCCTTCGTTGTGGATAAGGGGCGGTTCCCGGCCTGAAGAAAAGGTGGCGCAAAAGGGGTGTAAAGGAAATATAAAAATTGCGAGCGAGAGGCGTAAAGATAGCGCAAAGATTGCCTAGGGCAGCGGGGGTGTGGTCTTAACGTTTGTGCGTAGCAGGTGCTGCCTTGGTACCGGCACCTGGCAGGCATACCTGTCAGGCACAGGAAAGTTTCACTCGCACAAGGGGGTTTCCCACATGTTAGACATCGTGGCAATCCTGATAGCCATCCTGACGGTTGGCTGTCCCTCCGTCCTCAACGAGCTTTTGGACGGTGATGCATAACCATGAACACCATTACAGCGGTCATTGGCCTCGTCATTGTTGTGGCCTTGGTGATCTACCTCATCATTTCCTTAGTTGATCCGGAGCGTTTCGCATGATCGCCAGCATTGGGGCGGTGTTACCGCAGTTCCTCGCCCTCGTCGTTTTGCTCGCGGCGGCATATGTTCCTTTGGGCAACTGGATCGCACGCAGCTACACCTCTGACAAGGACTGGGCGATAGAGCGTGCGGTGTATAAGGTCCTGCGCGTTGACCCAAACCGCGGGCATAACAGCAAGAATTACAGCCGTGCATTGCTTGGTTTCAGCTTGGCATCCGTACTCGTTCTTTACGCGGTGCAGCGCCTACAAACCGTTGTGCCTAGCTTTGGCAATTCCCGCTCCGCAGCGGTGGAACCGTGGATGGCGTTTAATACCGCGGCGTCATTCGTGTCCAATACCAACTGGCAGTCCTATTCGGGCGAAGAAACCCTGACCAATGCTGCACAGATGCTTGGCCTGACCGTCCAGAACTTCGCCTCCGCGGCTGTTGGCATGTGTGTGGCGGTTGCGCTCATTCGCGGTATCGGTCACTTGGGATATAGCCGTGACAAGTTGGGCACTGAGAGCGGACAGCACCTCATCGGAAATTTCTGGGTTGACCTCACCCGCGGTTTGGTGCGCATTCTTTTGCCGCTTTCTCTATTGATTTCCTTCGTCCTCATCTTGGGCGGAACCATGCAAACCTTCGGGTCCAACCTGGTGAGCTCCGCGGGCGTGGATATTCCGCGCGCTCCGGTAGCTAGCCAGGAGGCAATTAAACTGCTGGGAACCAATGGTGGTGGTATCTTCGGTGCCAACTCGGCGCACCCTTTTGAGAACCCCACTGGTTTTACCAACCTCGTGGAAATCTTTTCTTTGCTGGTTATCTCTTTCTGCTTTATCCGTGCCTATGGGGTAATGCTGAAATCGCAAAAACATGCCTGGACCCTGCTTGGCGTCATCGGCGGCATTTGGACCGTTATGGTTGCCTTGGTGGTATGGGCGCAGCACACTACCACCGGTGCGGCAGCCCAGGCTGCGGGCGGCAACTTGGAGGGCATCGAACAGCGCCTAGGTATTGACGCTTCCGCACTCTTTGCGGTATCTACTACGGGCACTTCTACCGGTGCGGTCGATTCGATGCACGATAGCTATTCACCATTGGGTGGCGGCTTGTTGATCCTCAATATGCTCCTGGGCGAAATTGCACCGGGTGGCGTGGGCACTGGCCTCTACGGTCTGCTGATGGTGGCAATCCTCGCCGTATTTATCGGCGGCCTGCTCGTTGGGCGCACACCGGAGTTCATGGGCAATAAGGTCGGCCGCAAGGAAATCTCCGCGGTGAGCTTGTACATCCTCACCATGCCGGTCCTTGTCCTGGTAGGCGTGGGGGCATCGGTGGCTCAGCGCAAGCTGGTGGAGCGTTCTGCGACCAACTTCGGCGCGCCGGGAACCCCGGATAACGCGCACGGTCTCTCCGAGGTGCTCTATGCCTTTACCTCGGCCTCGAATAATAACGGCTCGGCCTTCGCCGGGCTGACGGTAACCGAGCCCTGGTGGCAAGTCACCCTCGGAATCGCCATGCTGTTGGGCCGCTTCCTACCCATCGTTTTCACCCTGTACTTGGCGGGCAGCCTAGCCGGTCAACGCCGGCAGGCCACTACCGCCGGCAGCTTGCCGACGTCCGGCGTGACCTTCGCTCTGCTTACCATCGGCGTCATTGTGTTGGTCGCCGCCCTTACCTTCTTCCCCGTTCTTACCTTGGGACCCATTTCGGAGGCACTCTCATGACAACACCAACTTTGACCACTGAGCAACGCACTTCTCAGCGCTCTGCCACCAAAAACAGTGGGTTGGCTGCGGCAGCGTTGAAATCTTTGCCGCACAAGATGTCCCCACTCGCCCAAGCCCGCAACCCAGTCATGTTCGTGGTGTGGGTAGGTGCCGCGCTGACTACCCTGTGGTCCATCTTTAGCCCCAGTGTTTATGGCTGGGTGGTGACCGTATGGTTGTGGTTTACCATTGCGTTCGCCGCATTTGCTGAGGCATATGCCGAAGGCCGCGGCAAAGCCCAAGCAGATAGCCTGCGCGCTGTGCGTGATGACGCCACCGCTAACCTGGTCACCGATGACGGCATCGAGGTCATCGCCGCTTCTGAGCTCACCAAGGGCGCCATCGTGCGCGTGGAGGCCGGAGAGACTATCCCGGGTGACGGCGACGTCATTGAAGGCGCGGCAACCGTCGATGAATCTGCCATTACCGGCGAGTCTGCTCCCGTGATTCGCGAGGCCGGTGGCGATCGCTGTGCTGTGACCGGCGGAACCGTGGTCTTGTCTGATTCCATCTTGGTACAGATCACCTCGGAGCCGGGATCAACCTTCGTCGATACGATGATTGCCTTGGTAGAGGGGGCGGAGCGCCGCAAGACGCCGAATGAGATCGCGCTGAGCATCCTCCTGTCTACCCTGACTATCCTCTTCCTCATTGCGGTTACCGCACTGGCCCCAATGGGATTGTTTACTGGCGCGGAGCTTTCCCCGCTCTCGCTGGTGGCCCTGTTGGTCTGCCTCATCCCAACCACCATCGCTGCCCTGCTGTCGGCGGTGGGAATCGCGGGAATGAACCGGCTAGTGCACCACAATGTTCTGGCTACGTCCGGACGCGCGGTAGAGGCGGCGGGCGACGTAGCGACCCTACTCATGGATAAAACCGGCACCATCACCTATGGCAACCGGCAGGCCACCGGGCTTATCGTTGCGCGCGGTGTCGATGAGCAGGAAGCTGCGGAGATAGCCCGCGTTGCTTCGGTTGCCGATGAGACCCCGGAGGGGCGCTCCATCGTGTCGTGGTTGACTGAAAACTACCACCTTTCTACCGCAGCAGGAGAGGAAGAAAAGACCGCTGAGGTCATTCCATTTAGCGCTTCTACCCGCATGTCTGGGCTTGACCTCAGAGGCCGAAAGCTGCGTAAAGGCGCCGGCGATGCTGTACGCCGGTGGGTAACCGAGGCGGGTGGCCACTGGCCGCAAGAAATTGAAGACTCCGTGACCCAGATTGCTGAAGGTGGTGGAACCCCGCTGCCCGTTGCTGTGGAAGAATCCGACGGCACCCGCAGGGTTATTGCGGTGGTGCAGCTCAGTGACGTCGTCAAGCCGGGCATGGCGGAGCGCTTCGCCGAACTGCGCCAGATGGGCATCAAAACCATCATGGTGACCGGCGATAACCCGTTGACGGCAGCGGCCATTGCTCAAGAGGCAGGCGTCGACGATTACATCGCGGAGGCCACCCCAGAAGACAAGCTGGCCAGGATCCGCGAGGAGCAGGCGCACGGCCGCATGGTCGCTATGACCGGTGATGGTACCAACGATGCGCCGGCGCTGGCGCAGGCGGACGTGGGCGTGGCCATGAATACTGGTACCTCTGCAGCGAAAGAAGCCGCCAACATGGTGGACTTGGATTCTGATCCGACCAAGCTTATCGATGTCGTGCGCATTGGCAAGCAGTTGCTCATCACCCGTGGGGCGCTCACCACCTTCTCTTTGGCCAATGACTTAGCGAAGTACTTCGCCATCTTGCCGGCCCTGTTTTCTACCCAGCTTCCGCACCTTGAGCGCCTCAACGTGATGCACCTGCACTCGCCGCAATCCGCCATTGTGTCTGCAGTCGTATTCAACGCGCTCATCATCGTTGCTCTTATCCCATTGGCGCTTAAGGGCGTGGCCTATAAGCCGGCCTCTGCTTCGTCCCTGCTCCGCCGTAACCTGGGCATCTGGGGCCTAGGCGGCGTTATCACCCCATTCCTAGGCATCTGGCTGATTGACCAGGTAGTCAACCTGCTTCCAGGTATATAGAAAAAGAAGGACCAAAAATGCGTGTCTATTTTCGTAACCTCGCCGCTGGATTCGTAGCCGTACTATTGTGCGTTGTCGCACTAGGAATGATCTATCCCGCTGCCGTGTGGGGAATCTCCCGCATCAAGCCGGACTCGGCCGAGGGCAACCTCATTTACCAAGGTGAGTGCCTAGCTGGCTCGACCCAGCTTCAAGATGGCCAGACCGAAGGCCCGTACTTCTTCCCCCGTGCCGAAGGCATGAGCAATTACGGCGCTAGTAGCTCCGAGCTAGAAAAAGCCGTGCAGGAGCGGCGCGGGGACATCGCCAAGCGCGAAGGCGCCGCTCCAGAAGATGTTCCCACCGATGCGGTAACCGGTTCCGGCTCTGGTGTCGACTCTGGCATTAGCCCTGCGTACGCTGAACTACAGGCTCCGCGTGTCGCACGAGAGCAGGGGATGAGCACCGAAGAGGTGCGAAGCCTCATCGAGGACAACACGGAGCATGCCAGCCTCGGGTTCCTGGGCGAAGACGCAGTCAACGTCACTACTCTCAACCGAGCACTGCCCATTCCACCGTCCTGCTCATAAGATGAGTGCTATATGAACGACAAGAAAGTTCCGGCGCGCACCAAGCGTGGCGCTTTGAAGATCTACCTCGGCGCGGCGCCTGGGTCTGGTAAGACCTGTGCAATGCTCAACGAGGCGCACGGCCTTGTGCTGGCCGGCCGCGATGTGGTCATTGGCATCGTGGAAGATCATGGGCGCGAATTCACTCGGGCGCTGTGTGATGGCCTTGAGACCATCCCGCGGCGCTACGCCGCCGGGCTATCCACCGGAGAACTCGATACTGCAGCCATCATCTCGCGCCAGCCGGAAACCGTTCTGGTCGATGAATTTGCCCATTCCAATCCGCGCGGTGAGGAACACGCTAAGCGCTGGGAGGACGTAGAGGAACTCCTAGCCGCAGGAATCGATGTGATTTCTACCCTGAACATCCAGCACCTTGAAAGCCTCAATGACGTAATAAACCAGATCACCGGTATTTCCCCGCAGGAGACGGTGCCAGACGAGGTGGTGCGTGCGGCGAATGAGATCGAGTTGGTGGATGTATCCCCGCAGCTCTTGCGCACCCGCTTGAGTGATGGCCAAATCTATAAAGAAGCGCGCATTGCCCCAGCCTTGAATAATTATTTTAGGGTGGGCAATCTGACTGCATTGCGGGAGCTAGCCCTGTTGTGGTTGGCGGACCAGGTTGATGAGGCTCTCGCATCCTACCGTTCTGAGCAGGATATTACCGATACCTGGGAGGCGCGGGAACGGGTGGTCGTGGCCATTCAGAACGTTGCGCACGCAGAACTGCTCATTCGCCGCGGGCGCCGCATCGCGTCCAAATCCTCAGCCGAGCTACATGTGGTCCACGTAATTTTTGGGGACTCCTTTTCTTCCGGTGAATCTTCCGTTGCAGGTTCCGCTCAACAACTGGCCAAATTACAATCCTTGGCTCAGGACGTGGGTGCCCGTTTGCATCAGGTCACCGGTGACTCGGTGCCAGAAGCGCTGCTTAATTTTGCCCGCAGCGTCAACGCCACCCAGTTGGTCCTGGGGGTTTCACCACGGCGTCGCTTAGGCCTGCACTGGCGCGGCACCGTTGCTGAGGCCGTGTTGCGGGATTCAGGCAAGATTGATTGTCACATTGTTAATCTTCCGTCCGATAAACCCTCGCCTCTTTCACCACTGCTGCGACCATTGCATTCCCTCCCGCGCCGGGCGGTGTCTTGGGTAGGCGCAGCTGTCGCTTTCATCGCCTTGACCGCACTGTTGCAAGGCATCGACGGCTCAGCATTGGGAACAGGCACGTGTTCTGCTTTTTACTTTGCGCTGATCCTCCTCGTGAGCATGCTCGCTGGCCTGTGGCCGGCGGTAATTATTGCGTTTGCCTCGGGCTTGGCGGTCAATTGGTTCTTTACCGAGCCCCTGTACACGTTCGATATTGCTGAGCCAGCTAACGCTGTCATCCTCGTGGTTATGGTAGCCATTGCCCTGGCCGTGGGTTTACAAGTGCGGCGCACCAAAATAGAGCACCATAATGCGGCCATTGCCACGCGCGATGCTGAGCTCTTGACGGTCTTTTCCCGCGCAGCCCTCAACCGCCGTGCGGACGTATCTCCCATCGACACAGTGCTTCGCAAGGTAGGAGAGACCTTCGGCTGCCATAAGGCCGTGCTTCTTGACGCCTCCGGGGACATACTCTCTACCTGGCACGCTTCGGCGGCCTCGCCCTGGCAGAGTAAACACCTGCATATCCCCGCAAAGACTCATAAACGTGAGGTAGAAACGTTGGTCTCCAGCGAGGACACTACGGTCCAGATTGTGATGGAAGGCCCAGCGTTATCCGCCCGCGACCGTGCTTTGGTGGCGGTTGTGGCAGGTTACTTAGCCGGCATCGTGCGCCGCGACAAGCTTTCGGCTGAAGCCGCACGTGCCGATGCCATTGCTGCCGCTGATGAATTGCGTCGTGCGCTGCTATCGAGCGTGAGCCACGATCTGCGCACGCCCCTAGCAACGGCCAAGCTGGCTGTGTCCTCTTTGCGGAATTCCGAAATCGAATTCAGTCCAGAGGATCAAGAAATACTGCTGGCGGAAACCGCAGCTAGCATCGATCAACTCACGCTGCTCGTGACCAACCTATTGGATCACTCGCGTTTGAGTGCAGGAGCGGTAACTGCACGCCGGGATACTGTGGAGTTATACGAGGTAGCCAATCGGGCTATTGCTTCCTGTGCCTTTGGACATAGCAAGGACCAACTTGGTCGCATTCATATTGGTTCTGGACTCCGTGGCCGCACCTGTTGCGCGGATAGCGTTTTGCTGGAACGCGTGCTGGCGAACCTATTCGATAACGCTTTGCGTTATGCGCCGAGCGGACCAGTCAACGTTGATGCGCAGGTTATAGATGAGCGCGTGGAGCTGAGTGTGAGCGATGAAGGGCCGGGAATTTCACCAGAAAAGCAGGAGGAGCTTTTCCAAGCTTTTCAGCGCTTGGGCGATACCAGCAATGACAACGGGGTGGGTTTAGGCCTCTCCGTTGTACGCGGATTTGTGGAGGCCATGGACGGTACTATCACCGTAGAGGCCACTCCAGGAGCGACCTTTATCCTGAGTTTCCCGCTGCGGGAGGAGAAAAGCCATGACTGATAAAAAGGCCACGATAGTCATTGTGGATGATGATCCGCGTTTGCTCACCACCTTGAGCATTAATTTTAAAGCGCGTGGGTATGAGGTGTATTCAGCCAGCACCGGGGCGGAGGGTCTGCAGGTGGTCTCCCAGCATCAGCCCGACGTGGTGATTTTGGATATGGGTCTGCCGGATATGGATGGGCGGGAGGTCCTCGATGGGATTCGAGGGTGGTCAGCAATTCCCGTTCTGATTCTTACGGCCCGGTCCGATCCCCTATTTAGTGCCTCGGCCCTAGATCGCGGTGCTGATGATTATGTGACCAAACCCTTTTCTATGGAAGAGCTCTTGGCCCGTGTGCGCGTGGCTTTGCGGCATGGCAGTCCCCAGCATCCATCTGCCCAGCGGGAAGCCACGATGGTGCGGGCGGGCGATGTGCTGATCGACGTCCCTCGACACTCCATCACCAAGGCAGGAAAGCCTCTTCACCTGACCCCCACTGAGTGGGGCGTGCTTACGACGCTGCTGCGTGCCCACGGCGGTTTGGTGCGCAAAGAAGATCTGCTCGCAGAGATTTGGGGCCCGGGCTTCGAAGGACAAAGCCACTACCTGCGCATCTACACCTCGCAATTGCGCCGCAAACTGGAAACCGATCCATCTAATCCCCAATACCTACTTACTGAACCCGGATTGGGATACCGCTTCTTTACCTCCCCAGAAGCCTAGGAGTAGCTGACGCCACTCTCTGCAGGGAACTGCTCTTGCAGGGGCAATTCTATGCAGTGAAGTGGCGCGAGTTGGTAGCCATAACTCCTGCCCGTCGGAGGCTTCGGTGTGCTCTGCGCATTTAACCAACTGCAAGCGCGTGAGAACTAAACATTTCAACTGGTCACCAGCGATTGTTCGTTCTCTAAATCATTTCTGGTGCTGCAGATTAGTTGCTTTTCCCTGAAGGGGTGACGGTGTCTGTCATGCTTTCCTGACCAAAGAACCTTCGAGCATATTTTGGGTAGAAGGGTCTATTAAATCAAGCTACGTTGTACGCACCGTTAGAAGAAGGAATAAGGCTCTCTACTTTCATAAACTTGGCTCGATTTATTGTGCCAACGTTGAAGGTTATGAATTAGAGACGTCTGGGGTTGAAAGCTTGGTATCTAAAAATAGAGCTCCTCAAGACTCCGGTGTTCATTTATCGCTGTCTGGGTGGGGCTTTATCTGCGCACCTGAATTCGTGCAAGAAATCTTGCACGAATCTCTCGGGTAGCTTACTGTGGTCAATCGTTCAGGAATTCTTGCACGATTGGAGTTGTGATGAGCCCACGAAGGTATGAGCATCCGGCCACCGAGGACCTTGAATTCGTCCGTGTTCTGGCTGCGGTAAGTGATCCCATCCGGTTAGAGATGGTTAGGCGCCTGGCAGACGGTCAGGAGCACGATAGTTTGACGCTCGCTGATGACCTGCCTCGATCTACCCTGACCTACCACACTCGGCAGCTGCGTGAAGCCGGTGTGACGTGGACAAGAAGCCAGGGACGAACTTGTGTTATCTCTTTGCGCAGAGGCGATCTAGACGAACGGTTCCCTGGTTTGCTCGATATGGTGATTTCGAATGCTTAAACAGCTGTGGCCGTTAGTTTTGGGCAGTGTAGCGCTCGGATTGGACGCATATGTTATCGCTGGGCTGCTATCACAGATTGCAAACGACTTGGGTACAAGTGGCAGTGTGATCGGCTTGGGCGTTACCGCCTTCACCGGCGCGTACGCAATATCTGGTCCGCTGTTCTCGGGTAGGGCAGGCAAAGATCCGCGGAGTGGTCTGCTTGGAGCTGTTGCTGTGTTTTCTTTGGCGAATGTCGTGACTGCAGTCTCGCCTACAGTGAGCGCTTTTCTCGTGTCGCGCTTAATCGCAGGTGCGGCAGCGGGAATTTATTCGCCGTTGTCCTCAGCCGTAGCGGGGATGTCTGTCCCAGCAAAGTATCGCGGGCGCGCACTGTCAATGGTGCTGGCTGGCTTAGCGGTGGGAACTGTCGTGGGCGTACCGGTGGGATTGGGGGTAGCTAAACAGCTAGGCTGGAGGGCTACCATCGGTTTGGTCTCGGCCATTGGAATAGTGGCGTTAGCGGGTCTAGCGTTGCGCAAAGCGAGTGTGGTACCAGCTGTGCCCTCCTCCTCGTTGGGGCAGCGACTCCGAGTCATCGGCCGAGTGGATAACTTCCTGACGACCTTAGTTACTTTCTTCGTGGGAGTGGGTTCGCTGGGGTTGTACACCTATATTCCTGTAGTGCTTGATCGTGTGCAGGTAGACACCATTGCTGGTATTTGGGTCTGGGGTATCGGCGGGGCAGTGGGTGCTTTTGGGATTGGGAGGGTGCTCGACAAGGTTAATAGTTCACGCAAACTAACGGTCATTATCATTGCATTACTCGTGACTGATTTCGCTCTACTGCTGCTCTTCCCTTCGAGCCACGTGGTGGCAGTGGTGTGTCTTTTTGCTTGGGGGCTTTTGGGGTGGTCGTCAATGGCGCCGCAGCAGCATTCAATGCTTAGTGCAAACCCTGATGAAGGGGCGACTGCTGTTGCTGCTAATGCATCTGCGAACTACCTTGGCTCGGCAGTCGGCTCCGCAGTGGGTGGATTACTGTTGCCCTCCTCCACGGGAATCCTGTTAGGAGCATTAGGTGCAGTCCTAGTAGGAATCGTCTGCAGTATTGGGGCTAGTGCCTCTTCTCGCTCTCATACTGGGGACAATGTGAATTAGGAATACTTCGGATTGATGGGACGATGCCCGAATTGACATAGTCGAGCTCTTCGTCGCATTCCCTTTGAGACTTTTGCTTTGACACTCTTAGCAGCTAAAAGGACTGATCCTAGGTCTTTGATTTTCTCGCAGTAAATCAGTCAGTATTGGTATCACTGAAGCTACCGCGGAAAAGAATAATGAAATGCGCGGACCGCTGCCGCGCTGCGAAGTCCCCGCTACACTCGCGCTTATGACCGATCTGCAGCATGTCCACTCCGTTGATGAGGCGGTAAATCGCCTGATTGAGATTTACGAGAATTCCTGCGAGCTTGCGCGCAAGACTTTGGAATCAGGAAACCTTGATGACTATCGCTATGTCGTCTATCCCAAGGTCACGGTGGATATCCGCAAATGGCAGCCGATCGATCGTTCCGAGCCGTTTGGCTACGTCAACGAGGCGGGCAAGTACTCGGCGGTAATCTCCAAGCCGCACATCATTCGGGACTACCTGCACGAGCAGCTGACTCGCCTGGCGGGGAATTATCCGTGCGATATCTTTGTTGGCCAATCCGACCAGCGCATTCCACCGGAGTACATCAAGGACACAAGGAAAGCCCCGCAGGAACGCGGGCCTATTCCGCGTCCGACGCTGGATGAGGTCAATGATGCAATCATTGATGGCGAATGGGATGCCTTCCACGGTGCGGAAAAGCCGCTTTTTCATTTTGGTGCCCAGCGCTTTGATATCGCGTGTGCGCGCATTGAGCATTACACCGGCATCGAGGTCGATACGGTGCAAAAATACATTTTGTTTACTAACTACGCGATGCACACCACCGAGTTTGTGAAATTCGGTTTGCGCGAGCTGACCAGGGAAGACTCGCGTTATACCGCCTTGGTGCTGCCCAATGGGGAGACCATTCATCCCAACGATGCGGTGGACCTCGATGTGGACGGTCTGACCTTGACGTCTCGCTTCCAAATGCCGCGCTTTGACCTGATCACTGCCGGTGGTGATGGCATCACGATGATCAATATTGGCGTAGGGCCCTCGAATGCCAAAACCATTACGGATTGCTTGGCGGTGCTGCGGCCAGAGGCCTGGATCATGATCGGCCACTGCGCTGGCATGGACGGACGCATGCGCATCGGTGACCTCATCTTGGGTAATGCCTATCAACGCAATGACCACATCTTGGATCAAAAGGTCGCGGCGACCTCTCCCATCCCGGCGATTCCGGAGGTACAGCGCATGCTCGAGTCTGCGGTGAAGGCGGTGTACGGCGACGATAATTCGCTCATGCGAACGGGCACGGTGCTCTCCACCGATGATCGCAATTGGGAGTGGCGCACTAACCGGGATTTGTGGGAGTGGCTGCGTACCTCCACCGCGGTGGCCGTAGATATGGAATCGTGCACGCTCGCGGCCAATGGTTACCGCTACCGCGTTCCTTATGGAACTCTCCTTTCGGTCTCTGACCTGCCGCTACACGCGGTGCCGAAGCTGCCGGCCCAGGCGCAGGCCTTCTACTCCAATTCGAAGGAAGCTCACGTGATGTGCGCGGTGCGAGCGATGGAGCATCTAGCCGAAAATCCGGAGCGCCTGCGCACGCGCAAGTTGCGCCGGACTTTGGGCGAGGTTCCATTCCGGTAGGTGCCTTTTCTTTGGCAGGCAATGCTCGTTAAACTACAAAGAAATCCCATGACGCAAAAGGAGCCACACAATCGTGACTGAAAATTGGATCCACCCGGACCGGGAAAACCTCACCTGGGAGGTCTTCGGCGAGGCGAGCCGTAACCTGTCGGAACAGATTGTGGAATCTGGCTGGTTCCCAGACCTTATCGTGGGCGTCGCCCGCGGCGGCCTGATCCCAGCCGGCGCTATTGGTTATGCCATCGGCGTGAAGGCCATGGGCGCTATCAATGTGGAGTTCTACACTGACATCGGCCAGACCCTAGACGAGCCTGTAATTCTTTCCCCGCAGCTAGATACGGACTCGCTGAAGGGCAAGAAGGTCCTGGTCGTCGATGACGTCGCGGACTCCGGCAAGACCCTCGATCTGGTGGTTAACCTGCTCAAGGAAACCGCAGACGATGTGCGCTCGGCCGTCATTTACACCAAGCCGAAGACCATTTTTGAGCCGGACTTCTCGTGGAAGAAGACCGATCAGTGGATCAACTTCGCGTGGTCCGTACTGCCCGTGATCACCGCGGATGGCTCGTTTAAGGAAGGCTCCTAAAGTCCACTAGGATGTGCAGGCGTGATTAAAGAACTGCCTGCCCCTACCGGCGTCATCGCCAGTTTCCGCTATGCATTTTCCTCGCCTGCGCGCCTGCGCAAGGAGGTCTTCGGCGGACTGGCGGTGGCGCTTGCTTTGATCCCAGAGGTCTTAAGCTTTTCCATCCTCGCAGGGTTAGATCCGCGGGTGGGATTGTTTTCCTCCGTGGTGATGGCCATGGCCATCACCTTTACTGGCGGCAGGCCGGCGATGATTTCCGCCGCGGCCGGTGCGGTGGCACTGGTGGTCTCTCCGCTCGCGCATGAGCATGGGCATGATTATGTGGTCGCCGCAGTGCTGTTGGCGGGAATCATGCAGGTGGTATTGGCCGCGGTGGGCGTCGCTAAGCTCATGCGCTTTATTCCGCGCTCGGTGATGACGGGATTTGTGAATGCGCTGGGCATCATGATGTTTACTACGCAGCTGCCGCACCTTATTGATGTGCCGTGGATGGTGTATCTGCTGGTGGCCATTGGCCTGGCTATCATGCTGGGGCTACCGCGGTTGACCACGGTGATTCCCGCCCCGCTGATTACCATTCTGGTGGTCAGCATCATTGCGGTGGCGGCTGGGTGGAAGGTGCCCGATGTGGCGGACCAGGGCGAGCTGCCCACCTCGCTGCCGGGGCTTTTCGTGCCGGATATTCCGTGGAACCTGGATACTCTGCAGCTGATTGCGCCCTATGCCTTTGGCATGGCATTGGTGGGCCTGATGGAATCGCTGCTGACAGCCAAGCTGGTCGATGACATTACGGATACCCACTCCGATAAGACGCGCGAGTCCTTTGGCCAGGGCGTGGGCAATATCCTCGCCGCGGCCATTGGCGGCATGGGCGTGTGTGCCATGATTGGCCAGACCATGATCGGAGTGAAGGCGTCCCAGGCGCGCACGCGCTTGTCGACGTTCCTCGCGGGCGTATTCCTCCTCATCCTCTGCCTGCTCTTTGGCGAGACCGTCGGTCGTATTCCGATGGCCGCGCTGGTGGCGGTGATGATCATCGTGGCCGCAACGACGGTGGATTGGCATTCGGTTCGCCCGCGCACGCTGAAGCTCATGCCGCTATCAGAAACGCTCGTGATGCTGGTGACGGTGGTAGGAACGCTGGCCACGCATAACTTGGCAGTGGGCGTGGTGCTCGGCGTGGTGGCGGCCTCGATCGGCTTTGCCCGCCGCGTGGCCCACCTGGTGGAGGTGGAGCACGTAGGCGATGCCGAGTATGCGGTGCGCGGCCAGCTTTTCTTCGCCTCTTCCAATGACTTGGTCTACGCCTTCGATTACACGCTGGACGCTCAGCGCGTGGTGATTGATATGAGCAAGGCCGAGGTATGGGACGCCTCTACGGTGGCGACGCTGGATGCGGTGCAGAAGAAATATGCCGATCGGGACATCGAGGTAGAGTTCCGTGGTCTGGAAGGAGCGAGCGCGCAGCGCCTAAATCGCCTTAGTGGCCGCTTGGGTGACTAAAATCACATTTATTTTCCGAGGTGTGCGGGGCTAAACGTTCGCTGTTGCGGTGGTCGTCGAGTCGCGCTCGTGTCAAGGCGGAGGATCTGTGATGACCTCGCTTTTTTAGGGGACCTTTGCCTGCGTGTAGCGGCAAGCTTTGTCTTGGCTAACTTAGGTTATCCAATCTAAAAAAGCGTAATGACGTGCAAGTTTACTTAAGTAGGCCTTGCTGGATCGCGGGGAAATCTTCTGTACTGTGGTGCTTAGCACTAATTAATTTCCCCACACAGAAAGGTTTTTACAATGGACGAGAAGCTGCAAACCCTGTTGAATGACCAGGTTATTAGCGAATACGGCGCTTCCATGGTCTACACCCAGCTGGCCTTCGAGATGGATAACCTCTCCTTCCCAGGCATGCGTGATTGGTTTATGGGCCAGGCCGCCGAGGAGCGCGAGCACGCCGAGAAGATTGCGGACCACTTGCTCTCTCGCGGCTACCGTGTAGAGCTCAATGACATCCCGGTTGGCTCCGTCAAGGCCGCTAACCCGCAGGACGCCTTCCAGGCTTCCCTCGAGCACGAGCAGAAGGTTTCCGAGGAGATCCGCACCATCGCCCGCGCGGCGCTGGAGGCACAGGATCTGGAATCCCGCCAGCTCGTTGACTGGTTCCTGAGCGAGCAGGTAGAAGAAGAAGCTACCGTTTCTGAGATTCTGGACCAGATCAAGCTGGTGGGCAATGACGGCTCTGGCTTGCTGCGCATCGATGAGCGCCTGGCTGGCCGCACCGAAGGCGGCGCCTAAGTGGGCGTGGGTGAATAACAAACCCATCAAGATTTAGCTCAATCCTCCCATAGCACTGCGGTGCGGTGGGAGGATTGTTTCTATGTCAACGCAACGCAAGGCTTTGTGCGCCATAACCCTATTAGTTCTGGCGCTCTTCCTCATCGTGGGAGCAGCAATCATGTCCACGCACATGGCCTTGGGGGTATTTCTGACCACTGCGGCGCTGATGCTCGGACCATTCGCCGGGCTCGCATTGCTGGTTTATGGCGTCGCCGGCACGCGTGGGGCAGTTACGCGCTCGCTCTATAGCCTCGGCGGCATGCTACTCATTGGTGCCATCGGCGGCATCTTCGCTCTGTCCATGGACCAGGCTCCCGCGATGCTGCCTCTCTTTGTCGCTGGTGCGGGTGTGGGAATTGTAGCCGTGCTGACCCAAGCGCCGAAACGCGCATAAACTGGCCCCCGTTATGCCCAAACTCCTCTTTGATATGTACGGCGTGCTCATGCGCCCGGCCACCCCAGAAAGCCATGCGGACTTGGAGCGCCTCCTCGCGCCGCCAGATGCAGAGGCGATGTGGGAGGCCTACGGGTTTTATCGGCCGGACTACGATGCCGGCATCTTTAGCGATAGCCACTACTGGAACGAGGTAGCGGCCCGCGCCGGGCTAGAGGAGGTTCCTGTCGCGGAGGCGGTAGCCTGCGAAAACAGCGGCCTCCTGGAGGCGGACCTGGACATGGTGGCGCTGGTCAAGGGCCTTATCGGGGAAGGCTATAGCGTGGGCATCTTGTCCAATATTCCCACCACGCTGGCGGGCCAAGTGCGTAAGAAGCAACCGTGGCTCGAGGACTGCGCGGCGGTGACGTTCAGCTGCGATATTGGCGTGGCCAAGCCCCACCCAGAAGCCTATCGTGTGGCCGTGGATGCGCTCTCCGCGCAGCCGAAGGATACGCACTTTTTTGATGACCGCGTCGACTACGTGGAGGGCGCTAGCTACTGCGGGCTCAACGCCCACCTCTTCCGCGGCATCGACTCGGTGCGCGAGGTGCTAAGCGTGCTGGAGTGAGCGGCCCAGATTCAGCGGCTGGCGCAGTAGCTGATCGGTGGCCACGGTGCGGGCTACCGCGCGGACAATCTCCTTATGGCCGGGGATCATGCGCAGCTGCAACTCTTCGCCCGCGGAGGCGCGGACGGTGGCAGCGAATTGCTTGGGGGCCTTCGGGTCGTCGGTAAACGCGCCGCCGGCAATAACCACGGTGGCCGGGGAGTGGGCCTTGACCAGTTCCGCGGTGATGGCGCCCAACTGGCGGGCGCGCTCGTCCAAAATGGCGCGGACGGCGGGGTGGGAGTCGGCGGCCTGGGCGGCGTCGGCAAGCGAGGCTGCCTCCACGCCCTCGCGGCGTATCGCCTCCAGGATGTGCTGGGTGGCCAGCAGGCGCTCGGACGCGCCATGGCCCAGCAGCTCGGAGTGTGTCGGGGGTACGGGAATAATGGGGCTGACCTCGTCCTCCACGGAGAGGGCGGAGCCGATGGAATCATCCGCGAAGAGCACCAGAACGCGCTCGCTGGTACCAATCTCGGCCGCCTGGGTTTCGGAGCCGAGGATGGCCGGGATGGCGGAGGAGACCACCACGGGCACGCCGAACTGGAAGCGCAGGCGTTCGGCGATGTCCACGCCGTGCCAGTTGAGATTTTCCGCGGTGACCAGGCCGTTATCATCCACGGTGCCCGAGGTAGTCACGCCGAGGGAGACCAAGCGGTGGTTCAGGTTGGTCATCATGCGATTGATGCCGGCCATGATGTGCTCGAGGAAGTCATCCTCGCTGAGGTTAGCCACCGGGGTGGTCAATTCCTCTTCGCTCAACGTGCGGCCCTTGATGTCATAAAGGCCGATGTAGGTCTGCTTGGTGCCCACGGAGATTCCGCCGAGCGCCCAGTCATTATCGGCCGCCTCAAGCGGCACCGTTGGCCGGCCGCGCCCGCGGGACTGGGTGAGGTCGGTGCGTTCCTGGATGAGGCCCGCGTTGAGTAGGGAAGTAGTGGCGCGCGTGATGGTGGGCTGGGAAAGCCCGGTGGCTTCCACCAACTCGCTCCGGGTGATGATCGGGTTCAGACGCACCAAATGGAGGCACTTTGCAGCCGGTGTGCGGGGCCGCGTGAACACTGGGCCAGGTTTGATCATAAAAAGGAGTATAAGCATCCCAGACTGCTTTGTCTAACCTGATAAAAGGTTCATGTACCGAATAGTCTAAAGGTGGTGGTGGGGGCGCAAATATCTATGCTGGAGAGCATGCAGTCAGTAGCGGTTTATTGTGGTTCAGCAACAGGAAACTCCCCGGCCTATACGCAGGCGGCACAGGAATTGGGCGCGGAGCTGGCCCGACGCGGCCTGACCCTGGTCTACGGCGGCGGCAATATCGGCCTGATGCGCGAGGTAGCAGAGGCCTGCCTGGCCGCCGGCGGTACCGTCACCGGCGTGATGCCGCAGTCCCTGGTGGATCTGGAGATTTCCCACCCCGGCCTGACCACCCTCGAGGTGGTCGGCTCCATGGCCGAGCGCAAGACCCGCATGGAGCAGCTTGCCGACGCCTATATTTGCCTCCCCGGTGGCGTCGGCACCCTCGAAGAGCTCACCGAGGTGCTCACCCTGCAACAGCTGGGTACCATCCGCGGCCCGGTAGGCCTTGTTAATACGGAGGACTTTTGGCGCCCGTTCCATGCCATGTACGCCGCCATGGCTGAGTCCGGCTTCATCTTGCCGCGCTTTGTCGACGCCTTGGTGATGGAGGAGAAACCGCAGGACATCCTAGATAAATTCAGCGGCTGGAGCTACCCCGGAACAAAGTGGGACAACGATTAGTTAACAAGTTCGCAACTTCAGCCCGCCCGGGTGGCCTATAGGCGATACTTAGGGATAGACTTCCTCGTTATGAGTTCTGAGCAGACCGCTAAGCGCCAGCCCTCTCTACTGGACGCTTCGTGCGATAACTTCGTTCACGACCTAGCCGAGCTTTCCCCCACCGATGCCACCGCGTGGGGCATTGACGGCTACGAGGGCGAATTGCAGGATTTCTCCCCCGAGTACTTCACCGCCATCGCAGACCGCACCCGCGAAATGGTGGCAGACTTGGATGCCTTGGATGACACCACCGATGAGTCCGATGATGAGGATGACTTTGATGACGTGGACTATGTCACCGCGGCCGTCCTGCGCGATCGCCTCTGCCTTGAACTAGATCTGCACCACCACAGCGAGGACGTGCGCTGCCTGAATAACATCGCCTCCCCGGTGCAGACCATCCGCGATACCCTGCTGCTCATGCCGCAGGACACGGATGAGGACCGCGATGCCATTCGCTCCCGCCTATCCCAGGTGAAGACCTCCCTGGCCGGATACCGCAGCTCCTTGGAGGAAGCAGCCTCCCACGGCATGGTGGCACCGCACCGCCAGATCTCTGAGGTTATTGTGCAGTGCGAGCGGCTTGCCGACGCCGACTCGATGCTCGAGTCCCTCGGCCTCGACGCCGACTCCGCCGAGGTGCAGCAGGCTAAGGAGGCCTTTGGCGAGTTCTCCGATTGGCTCTCCAATGATCTGCAGCCCCAGGCACCCACCAAGGACGCCGTGGGTCGCGAGCGCTACGAGCGCTTTTCCAAGCTCTTTGTGGGCGATGCCGTCAACCTCGACGAGGCCTATGAGTGGGGCCTGGACCAGGTGCGCAGCCTGCGCTCGGAGCAGGAAAAGATCGCCCACGAGCTCTACGGCTCTGAGTGTTCGGTGCGCTCGGCGATGCGTAAGCTCAACCACGAGGACCGCTATACCCTGCGCGGCACCGATGCGCTGGTGGAGTGGATGCAGTCCACCGCCGATGGCGTCATTGCCGAGCTCAACGGCAAGGAATTCGATATTCCGGAGGAAGTGGAAGAGATCGAGTGCTGCATCGATCCGGCCGGCACCGGCGGCATTTTCTACACCCCGCCGAGCGATGACTTCTCCCGCCCGGGCCGCATGTGGTGGTCCGTGCCGGACGGCCAGGACACCTTCCACACCTGGCAGGAGCTGACCACCGTCCACCACGAGGGCGTGCCGGGCCACCACCTGCAGCTCGGCTCCGCACTGGTGCAAGAAGACCTCAACCTGTGGCGCCGCGCGGTGACGTGGAACTCCGGTCACGGCGAGGGCTGGGCGCTCTACGCCGAGCAGCTCATGGCCGAGCTGGGCTACATGGATGACCCTGGCTTCCGCATGGGCATGTTGGATGCGCAGCGCCTGCGCGCCGCCCGCGTGGTCGTGGACATCGGATTGCACCTGGGCAAGCAGCTGCCGGATTGCTCTACCTCCGGCGTTTGGGACAAGGCGCACGTAAAGACCTTCATGCGCGAAAACACCGCCATGGATGATGCCAACCTCAACTTCGAGGTCAACCGCTACCTCGGTTGGCCGGGCCAGGCGCCGTCCTATGCGCTGGGTCAGCGCCTGTGGCAGGAGACCCGCGCCGCGGCCGCGAAGCAGGGGATGAGCGCGCGTGAGTTCCACTCCGAGGCCCTCGCCCTTGGCTCCGTGCCGATGTCCGTCCTGCGCGAGGCTGTCTTGGGTAACTAGTGGCGCAGCAGCCGCTGGGCCAGCCGCAGCAGCTGTGGCAAGTAGCCCGCTATGACCAGCACCGCGATGAGTCGGGTGAGCTGGACTGCGATGACCGCGGGCCCGGCACCGCCCTCGGCCGAGAGCGCGAGCACGGTCTCCAGCGCGCCGGGGCTGGTAGCCAGGTAGGCCTCAAAGTAGGTGATGTGCAGCCACTTGGTTAGCGGCCAGGCGGTGGCCGCGCAGATGCCGATGATGACCACGATGAAAAGAACCGTGGCGGGCAATTGCTTGGCAAAGGCCTTGAGCGCCGGCAGCGAAAGTCCACCGCCGCAGACCCAACCAATGGACAAAAAGGCCATCACCTTAAAGGCATAGAGCGGTTCGAGCGTGTGGCCCTCCGGCAACACGAAAGAGGCTAGAACCGTCAGCAGCAAGGGGCCGAGCACCGCGGCGGCGGGGAGATGGAGGAACTTGCCTACCTTTTCTCCTATGCAGGCAATGACAACCACTAGGGCAACTATCCACCAGGTGGTTTCGCCGTCGACCGAAAGATCCGCCCCCTCTCCGGCGGGCGTGTCCAATAAGGCGACCACGGCCGGTAGGGATACCGAGACTACTAAGAGGCGCAGGTACTGGGTGAGGGCGACGTAGCGGAAGTCGGCACCGAGTTCGTCGGCAAGCGCGGGCATCAGCGAAGCACCGCCCGGCAGCATGGATAAAATGCCGGTTTCGGAAGAGACATCCTGTGGCTGCGCGCGGTGTAAGAGCTGGCCGCCGATAACGCCTACCATCAAAGTGACAAAGGAGATCGTCAGGGCGGCAGGTAGGAAGCCCAGCAATTGGCCCACCGGCACTACGGTCAGCGGGATGGCAGCCATCATGCCGATAAAACCACGCGACATGCTATAAAAACTGCGGTTCACGCGCAGATCTTCCCCAGTAAAAAGCGCCATGGCGCCGGAGGAGAGGATCGCTGCCAAGATCCAGGCCGCGGGTACGTGCCACATGCTAAAGAGCCAGCCCAGTACGACCGATGCCGGAACGACAATGGCCCACCGTGCCACGGTATGGGCACTAAGCCTGGCGCCTTCCTGCTGTGCGGCCATGCGAGCCTCCTAGTTCTACTGCGACAAAAGTATAATGCCTGCTTTTTCTCCACTACGGGGAGGGCAGTAGGCGGGTTATCACCTTACATCATTCAAGATTTATGATCGGGGGCATGGAAATCGATGTGGTGCAGTGGATAATTCTCTTCTTTGGTACCGCGGCCGCGGGGTGGGTCGATGCGGTCATCGGTGGTGGCGGATTGATCCTGATCCCGATGCTGCTGGCGGTCCTGCCGGGCCTTGCTCCGGCCGCAGCTTTGGGCACAAGCAAGCTCGCCGCGGTGACTGGCACCGGATCCGCTGCCGTGACCCTCGCCCGCAAGGTGAAGCTGGACAAGGCGGAGATGGCGCGGTTCCTCCTCATCGCGCTGGTCTGTTCTGGGTTGGGGGCCAGCGTGGCCTCGAGCCTCGATAAAGACGTTATGCGGCCCATCATCATCGTGCTCATGGTGGCCGTGGGCATCTTCGTTGCCTTCAAGCCAGATTTTGGCAGCAGCGACTCTGCCGGTACCCGTGGCGGGTGGCGGACCATCGTGGTCCTCGTGCTCTCCGGCATCATTTCCTTTTATGATGGCATCTTCGGACCGGGTACCGGAATGTTTTTGATCATGGCCTTCACCTCTATTTTTGCGCAGAACTTTTTGACCTCTGCGGCCATGGCCAAGGTGGTCAATACCGCTACCAACTTCGGTGCGCTCATCGTGTTCATTATTGGCGGGCACGTGTGGTGGACGCTCGGCATCGTGCTCGGCGTAGCCAATATTACTGGCGCACTTCTCGGTGCTCGTACCGTGCTCGGCGGTGGGGCCAAATTCATCCGCTACGCGCTACTTACTCTCGTCGTGGTCATGAGCTGCTACTTGGGCTGGCAGCAGTGGGGATAGCTACATCCGGTTCTTGGTGCGCGCGGTAGCAACCGCGTTCCACGGGTCCTCCGGCCACGGGTGCTTGGGGTAGCGGCCGCGCATATCGGCGCGCACGCCGGCATAAGGGCCGGACCAGAAGCTGGCGAGATCATCGGTCACCGCGAGCGGGCGGCCGGCGGGGGAGAGCAGGTGGAATTGCACGCGGTGGCCGCAGTATTCGGGGGATTCGGCCAAGCCGAAGCATTCCTGCAGCTTGATATGAACCACGGGGCGATCACCGGACCAGTCGATTCGTACGTCCCGACCGGAGGGGACTGGGAGGTGCTCGGGAGCGAGATCGTCCAGATGGGTGGCTTCCGGCCAGGGCAGGAGGCGTTGCAGCGCGGGGTACATGTCTAGCTTGGCGGCGGGGGTGCCCTCCGCAATGCGGTGGAGCTCGGGGCCGAGCCATTCGGCGGGATCTGCGGAATCGACATCGGGCCAAGGAGCACCGAAGTGGGCGTGCAGGTGGCGCAGGCGGTCTTTGAGGCTCTGGGCTTTCTTGCTGAAGGTGAAAAGTCCTAATCCTTCCTTACGGATGCCGGCGGCAAGCGCCTCCTCGGCCGCGGGGCCCGTGACTTTAACCGGGGTCTCAGAAAGAGTGATGGCGCCCGCGGCCCTGACCTTGACGCCGCGCACGCGACCATCGCGCAGGAAGGCGCGGGTTTCTTCGGTGACGCCGATGGTCTCCAGTGCTGCGGTTTCCTCGATGCGGGCGGCCGAGCGGATGATGGCATTGCCCGCGTTGGACAGGGATACCTCCGCGATGGCGAGCCACGGGGCGCCGGCCAGGCCCGAGTTATCCAGCAGCCGTGCGCGAGTGCCGCTGGCCAGCAGGTAATCCTCGCCCATGCGCTTGGCCACCTGTTCGGGAAAGGCGGTGGCGACGACCTCGCCGGGATCGGCGGGGCCGAGATCCTCGACGAGGCGGGCGAGCCGCTTGATCTCTCTTTGGGGTGGGCGGTGACGGGTGAGGTCGGGGGTTAAAGGGGCGTCGGCAAGCGAGGCAATAATGGGTGCGGCCTGGCTGCCGTGCCGGAGCAAGGAGGCGCCAAGGCGTGGATCGGTGGGCAGGAGGGCGAGCTCCTGCGTGGCACCAATGCGCTCAAGGGTGGCGTGCGCGGCCGCAAGGGCCGGGGCCGGCGGGGGATCGAGCAATGGGAAGTCCGGGCCCGCGCCCCAGCAGTCCAGAATTAGCGCGGCCTGGGTGAGGTCCGCGGACAAGATCTCCGGGGTGGTGTGCGGGGAAAAGTGCTGGTAATCATCCTGCGAGTAGCAGCGAATGACGGTGCCAGGCGCCTCACGGCCGGCACGACCAGCGCGCTGATCGGCACTCGACTTCGAGGTAGACACCGTCACCAAACCGGACATGCCACGCTGCGCATCGCGCCGGGGAACGCGGGAGAGCCCGGCATCTATCACCATGCGCACGCCCGGCACGGTAAGCGACGACTCCGCGATGGAGGTAGCCACGACGATACGCCGCTCCTCGCTATACAGCGCGGCGTCTTGCTCCGCGGTGGTTTGCTTGCCGTGCAGTGGGAAAACATTATGGCCGTCCAGCGCATCGCACACGAGGTTCACCTCGCGCACGCCGGGCACAAAGACCAGCGTTGATTCCTGCTGACAGGCTGCCTGCTTGGCGACGTCCCCGTAAAACTCCCTCGTTCCCGCCGCCCTGCCCGGCATGGGCGCGTAATGGATATCGAGCGGATGAGTCACCGCCTCGGTCACGTGCACGGGCGCGTCCATAAGTTGGGAAAAGCGCTGCGCATCTACGGTGGCGGACATGGCGATGACGCGGAAGTCTTCGCGTAGTTCGGCTAGTTCTAGGCACATGCCCAGCACCAGATCCGTATCGAGCTGGCGCTCGTGGACCTCATCGATGGCAACGGCGGCTACGCCCTCGAGCTCCGGATCCTTGAGCAAGCGGCGCAGCAGTACACCCGGCGTGACGAACTCGACCTCACTGCCCTTGCGGGACTCGCCGCGGATGGCGAAGCCAACCTTGTCTGGGGTGCCGCTGAGAGTACTCAAGCGCTGCGCGGCCGCGCGCACGGCCACACGGCGCGGGGCGGTGACGATGACCTTTCCGCGCCCGGCTGCATGATTGGCCAGCGCCGGTGGGACGAGCGTGGTTTTACCCGTACCGGGCGGGGCCTGAATGACAACGTTTCCGGTGCTCGGCAGCGATTCGATGGTCTCGGCTACGGGCAAGCCCGCGCCGATTGTGGCGAGATCAAACATCTAGTTGGCGGCTCCAAAACCTTCCACGGGACCGTTGAGATCCTGGCGCTCCCAGGCGTCCTCGTTATTCTCCAGCTTGCGCACTACGCGGCCGGGAGCTCCCAGGACCAGCGAATTATCCGGAATATCGGTGGTAATAAGCGTGCCCGCGCCGACGACGCAGTTCTTTCCAATGGTAATCCCCGGCAGCACGGTGACATTGGCGCCGAACCAGGTGTTAGCCCCGATGGTGATGGGCTTGGCAATTTCCCACCCACCGGCGCGCATCTCGTGATCGTTTACCGGATGCCCCACCGTAATCAGGGAGCAATTCGGGCCCATCATGACGCCATCGCCAAGCGTCACCTTGGCCTGGGCCAAGATGGTGGCACCGAAATTAATAAAGACGCGCTCCCCGCATACCAAATTGCATCCATATTCCAGGTTCAGCGGCACGTGCAGGCCCGGCACTGCAGATTCCTCCGGCAGAATCTCGCGCAGGATGCCCTTCGCGCGCTCCGGATCCGTGTTCTGCAGCTCATTGAGCTGCTTGACTAGGCGAAAACCGCGCTGATGCTCCTTCTTCGCGTCCGGCATGCTCGGCAGGAACCACTCCCCGCCGGTCATCCGTTCCCATGAGCCGTAGCGCTCCACGTCCTGCCGCCTCTGTGCATCCATGGGTGTCATTGTAGAGGGCGAGTGGTGCTTAGTAGGAGCCTGTGAAATTCACTTAGGTTCCCGGTAAATCACAAACCACCAGGCCGCTTTTGCTGGTTCGATAAAAATCGTAGCCAACATTGGCAAAGCGGTTGCTATTTCTCAGAGTTAAGGTTGAGTGCTAGTAGAAGGCGCAAACACAACGAGTGAGCATATGGAAACAGATTCAAGAAAAATCATCGATAATATTTTGAGCGATATGGCGGAACTCGATGACTGGATCTGCATTGCTGATGCAACTGGGACGAATGGGAAAGACTCGTTTGATGCTACGTATGACGATGTCGTTACGGTCCTTAGCGCAGTCAAAAACTCTTCAGCAGTCACGCTTGGAAAGCTCGGCGCAGGATTTCATGACCTTCCGGATAGTTGGTCTCCTAGGGAAATAGCGAGCGAAGTGTTTTCCTCCTCGAATCCTACCGCTGAGATGATGGACTTCTGCATAAGGGAATTAGAGGACCCCCAGCGCTAGCTACCGTAATCTTCACACCGCAAGTATGACGTAATGGATGAGGTGAATTCTGCACGTGGGAGGAGAGCTTATTCCACCTTTCGGTCTGAATGGATTACCGCAGTTTGAACTCTACGACGTCTACCTCGTCATCGTCACCTAATCCGGGATAGTGAGCATCTAGCGCTTTTTGAAGCTCGGTGAGAGAGCCAAAACCGTCATTTCTAGCTTGCTTTTCCGACAACTCACATCGCTGGGTAGAAACAACGGCCGTGACCTGTGCAGGAATGGTGACGACCTCTCCGGATTCTTTCTCGAAGACAATTTGGGCACTTCCTTCATGGAAGGGATCGTCTACCCGGATGGTTTGTTGCTTTTCTCCGCTACGAATTGATTCCTCGTAGCCTTCCCACATGTAGATGCGCTGCTCTTGTTCCATATTTCGCCAGTTGAATGCGAATGGCAAGAGTTCTTCTACGGTAGGTGCTTCAAGTCCATTGCTTCCGCGCACGATGCACCGAATGGACGGATCAACATCAAAAAGCACCTGGCGGCATTTACCGCAGGGAGGAATAACTTGACCAGTAGGTCCGTATACGGCGGCTACTGCTTGGATTGGGTCCTCTGGATAACTAGCAGCATGGTTGGCTAAAGCCGAGACTTCCCCGCAAGGACCACCAAGGAAGTGGTGCGCGTTCAAACCGAGTACGTGTTTTCCTGATTTGGTAAGGAGTGCTGCGGCTACAGTGTGGTCTTCTCCGTCTTGAAAACGCTGTGCATGGGTGGTTGCTTTGGCCAGCAAATTTCGAAGTTCGTTAGTAATCACTCTTTAAGGGTAATAACTGCCAACGCGCTTCATCTAGGTGACGACGGAGATCAGGAACACTGGGGGTTTCCACGACCACTAGAAATCAAGCGCGCCGGGGAGACGATGAAACCCCGGGGATCCTGCACCGGGTGGGGCGCTGCGAAGGCTGGCGCGGTAGCCAGGGTTGCGGCGGTGTCCACCGCCAGGGCGACTGTGCAGGTGGTGGTGAGGCGGCGGGTAGTAGAAGCCTGAGAGGAGGATGAGTTCATGATGTTAATCAACGCACCAGGCAAAAGCCCGTTAACTCTCCGTGGTGTCCCCAGCGCCGGAGGTTGCGGGGCCCTCCTCGCCTTCCTGCTTGCGGAAGTTCTTCCACCACCAGCGGATTAGCAGCAGCACGATGATTGCCGCGGCAGCGAGGATGGCCCACATCCACCACTGCCAGGTTGTGCCCTGCCCGTCGAAGACGGACTCTTCCTGCGGGTCCATCGGCACGCGCTCGGCGGTGATGATCAGCCGGTGGGTGTTGATGCCATAGGGGGTGCAGGTGATGAGCGTGACCAAGTCCTTATTCGGCGTGCGGCGCAGCAGACTGGTCTTATCCGGGGTGACGACCTCGATGTCCCGGACCTCGTACTTCAGCTTCTCGCCCGCCGCGGCGACGTAGACTGGGTCGCCCTTCTCAATCTGGTCGAGGTTGTCCCACAGGGTGGCGTTCTGCAGTCCGGTATGAGCAGAAAGCGCGGAGAGTCGGCCCTCTGGTGGGGCGGGCGGGATAGCGCCATCCTCGCCGAGCTCGCCGGGTGCGCCAACAGGCAAGTCCGTGCCGTAAAGGTGGCCGACCCCGCGGGCCAGCACGCGGTCGGAGGTGCCATGGAAGATTGGCAGATCGGAATTTATGGAGGGCAGCACAATGCGGCCCATGGCCTCGGTCTCATTCAAGACGGAGAGGTAATTCAGGTAGCGCTGATACGCCGGGGAGCTCTCGTCGTCGGAGCTGGTCCACGCATCGCTGGGATCGATATCCCCGAGGTTGGCGTTGTATTGTTGCGCCTCCTCCCAGGCCTTATTGAGGACCTCTGGGGGCACGCCCTTTTCCAGCTGCGAGTAGGCTTCGGCGGCGCGGGACTGCTGGTAGTTATTCCACTGGGTGGAAAGCACCGGGTATAACAGTACGCCCAGGCCGGCGAGAATGAGGACGACGGCAATGATCGCGTTGGTGTTCAGTTTCTTGTCTTGGCGGGGCGGGGTCGCGTCCGTCGTGTTCGGCGTTGGGGGTTGGTCTGTCATAGGCCTTAACTTCTACTGAGGGGTTGGGGCTCGCTCCGGTGGAACGTGGAGAGTTGGAGTCTATTCTTCGCTGCGAGGTTACAAAAAGCGTAATTTTTGCTGTGAGATGTTTATCACTTTTTACCCTAATGTGGGGGAGTATATTACTGGTGCGCTTAGAGCGAAAAACTGTTCAACAGTCTAGGTCAGGAGCGATTTTGAGTCGCGCCAGCCAGATTTGTGTTGGGAGGATCAATAAGGTATGCCTTAATTATTTTAGCTGTTGAGGGGTGTCGAAGTGATAAGTTAATGATGTGCGATTCACTAGGTGGGAATTGCGGGGCTGAAACCCGAGAATTGGTGATATCACAACAAAAGTGATCTGTCAGCAATGGGGTTTGGGGCGCGTGTGACCACCAGCGAATTTTAAGGTGTCGTGGTTGAAACGGCGGCAAGCTTAAAAGTAGCTAACCGGAGTGGGTCGCTGAACGTCGAGGGGTGCTACGCGCTCCAGTCACTACTGATGTAAAGGAATTCACTCCAGTGAAGAAGAACACTCTGACCATTCGTTCGGTCACTTTCGCCGCCGTCGCTGGCCTCTCCTTGGGTATCGCTGCCCCGGCTGCAATCGCTCAGGACACTGCCATCAACCAGGCTGCCGGCGACTCCCCGTTGGTGAATAAGAACGCCAAGGGTGCACTGACCATCCACAAGTTCGGCAACCCGATCAATGAAGGTACCCCGTCGGGTACTCTTGAAGACGCGAAAGACGTCGAGCGCAACGGTGGCGAGGCTCTGGACGGTGTCGGCTTCACCGTGTACAAGATCAACAAGACTGCGGATGGCGCTACCGACATCGATGTCACCACGAATGAGGGGCTCGTCGCTGCCTCCAAGCTCAAGGCTGCAGACTTCTCCCAGGGGGCGCAGCTCAAGGATGGCCTGTCGGCTGGGGTCCTCACCAAGGTCGCTTCTGGCACGACCGGTCAAAACGGCACCTGGGAGGTAGGTAAGGATCTGGAGCTCGGTGCCTACCTCGTCGTGGAGACCACCCCGAAGGAGGGCTACGACCCGGCTGTCCCGTTCATTGCATTCGTCCCGATGACCGCGGATAACGGTGCGGATAACCAGGGCACTAGCTGGAACTACGACGTCCACGCGTTCCCGAAGAACTACAAGGACGAAGAACCGACCAAGACCGTCAAGGACAAGGACCAGAACGCCGGCGACGAGAACCTCATCTACACCGTCACTGGTACTGCTCGCCAGCTGAAGTCGAACACGGAGCGCACCCAGTTCCGTATCACTGACCAGATTGACCCGAAGCTGGAGATCACTGGCGTTAACGTGACGGCCGCGGGCAAGGAGATCCAGCCCGAGCAGGATGTAGACGGAAAGTTCTACGAGGGTAACAACGTCGACGTCGCCCTGAAGCCTGAAGTAGCTAAGACGCTGGAGGCGGGCGACAAGGTCGAGGTAACGATCACCACCAAGCTGAAGGCTGAGTTCGCGAAGGACACCGACATCGCGCCGAATAAGGCTCGGGTGTTCCAGAACAACCCGGACGGCTCGGAGTCTGACAAGCCTAAGGAGACCCCGGAGGTCAAGACCTACTGGGGTGGCCTGCAGTTCAAGAAGGTCGATGGCGACCGCAAGGCTCTGGAAGGCGCCGAGTTCCAGATTGCTCGCCAGGCAGCTGGCAAGCAGTGCTCCGAGATCGACACCACCAAGAAGGGTTCCTGGACCCCGGTCAACGGTCAGCAGGGTGGAAAGGTTAAGACCACCTTCGTCTCTGGCCAGGACGGCATGGTGAAGATCACCGGTCTCCACGTCAACGATTTCGAAGACAATGCCGAGGTTGCCGCTGGTGACCAGTCCCACTACTGCCTGATTGAGACCAAGGCTCCGAAGGGCAAGGAGCTGCTGCCGGAGGCACTCGAGTTCAAGCTGGTTGCTACCTCGACTGACCCGGAGCGCGTCTACGAGCTGGCTTCCGTCCAGGTCGGCGCAAACAAGGGCGAGGTCGTTAACTCCGACGACACCACCCCGAACCTGCCGATGACCGGTGGCATGGGTATTGGCATCCTGGCCGCAATTGGTGCCGCCATCGTGGCAGCCGGTGCATGGTTCGCACGCCGCGGCGCTAAGAACTAATAGCCCGCTGAACCGGTAAAACCTTCGCCCAACGGACAACCCCGGGGGCGAAGGTTTCACCCAGGCGAACCCAAGCAGAACCAGCCCCAGGAGCACCCCGTGGATCACACCCTCAGCACAGACGTGGAACCAAAGAAGGAACCACGCCGTGCCAACAGCACCAAGACCAGCCCCGTGCTGGCCGCGGTGCTCGTGATCCTCGGGGTGCTCGTGATGCTGTACCCGGTGACGTCCACCCTGTGGAACAACTACGTCGCCACGAAGGTCGCGCAAGACTACGCGGAACTCGAAAAAAGTACTCCAGAAGAAGTCAAAAACACGCAGTGGGATAACGCCCACAAATACAACGAGAACCGAACCACCGGCCCCATCCTCGACCCCTGGCTCGCCCGCTTCGACGAGAACAACCCGGACTACCAGGAATACCTGGACCAACTCGACGCGAACGACGCGATGGCGCGCCTCATCTTCCCAAAGATCAAGGCCGACCTGCCGATCTTCCACGGAACAGATAGCGACACTTTGCAACGAGGCTTGGGCCACCTGTTCGGCTCCGACCTGCCGGTCGGCGGCAAGGGCACGCACTCGGTGATCACTGGCCACACGGGCCTGGCGAACTCCACCATGTTCGATCACCTCAACAAGGCGGAGAAGGGTGATGCCTTCTACGTCCAGGTCTCCGGCGAGAAGCTGAAGTACGTGGTCGACCAGATCAAGGTCGTGCTGCCCACCGAAACCGAGGACCTCCGCCCCGAGCAGGGCAAGGATTACATCACCCTGATCACCTGCACCCCCTATGGGATCAACACGCACCGCCTGCTGGTGCGCGGCCACCAGGTTCCGCTGGACGAATCGGATCACGAGATCTTCGACAAGAACCACGGTGCTGGGTGGCAGTGGTGGATGTACGCCCTCGTCGCGGCAGCAGCGCTGGTGCTGACCCTGCTGCTGCGGTGGCTGCTGAAGCAAAAGCGGGATCGCGAATCCCAGGAAACGACAGAAACGATGAATGACGAAGGGGCTGGCGCAGATGACTAGCCAAGCACGCGCGGCGCGGACCAGCCGCAGCCTCGTGGCGGCCATCGCCCTCAGCGCTGGCCTGCTCGGCGGCGCACACGGTGCCGTCGGTATCGCCGACGCAGCCAAGGTTGCCGGGCTCAGTGATCAACCCGGGGTGTCCCGCGACTACGGGACCGACACGCTGAGCATCACGCTCTCCCCGGGCAATGGGGACCCGGTCAACCCTGCCACGGGCAAGGTCGCGGGCGTGACCATCAAACTGGAGCGGCTGCAGGGCATCGACCCTGAGAACGCCGCGGATAAGGCGAAGGTCCGCAACACCAGCGCAGACAAGATCGCTGACTGGCCGACCGACCGCACGATCACAGCCGTGACCAACGATGCCGGCCAGGTCCGATTCCAAGGGCTCGAGAAGGGCATCTACCTGGTCACCTCCCAGGCACCGGCTGGTGCCGCGGCGGGAGAGTACCGGGAGATCAGCCCCTTCCTCGTGGCGGTTCCATTCCACACCGTTGCCGATAACCCCCGACCAGTGGAAGGCGTGATCGTGGCGAAGACGAACACCACGGTTCCGCCGACCACCCCACCGACCGAACCTCCGGAGACGCCGCCGTCGACCCCACCGGGGACGCCACCGACAGCACCATCTACCACCCCACCCCCAGGGGACACCCCACCGGGCGAGACCCCGCCACCAGGCGAAACCCCCGTGCCGGGCGATGAGAAAGAACGTGAACAGGGCGACCTGGCGATGACTGGTGTACAGATCATCGGGCTCGTCCTCGCCGCGGTGGCGCTGATGGGCGCCGGGCTGTTGATGCTGTTGATCACGAAGAAGCGAAAGCAAGAAGGGTAGCGACGATGAAAACAAAGTTCATGGGAGTAGCGGCCGCGCTGACCGTTGCGCTTGCGTTGGTTTTTGGCGTCGCTGTCCTAGGCGCGCTGCCCAGCCTTCCCGCGCCGACCGCGCAGGCACAGCAGGCGACGACCATTCCGGTGAGCCCGGCGAAACGGGACTTTAACAACACCACCACTGTCAACAGCTATACCTTCACGGTCGACGCCGATGCCACGATGAATAGCTTCGACTTCACCGTTACCGGCAACTACTTTCTTATTGGCTACGATCTTAAGGTCAACGGTGCAAGCGTAAAAAGCGAGACTCTAGCTGCGTCGCAAAAACTTCCGTATTCAAAATCAATCACCGGGCTGAATCGCGTTCTAAAAAAAGGCGACACCATTGATCTGCAGTTGCAGTTCAACAACCCTAGGGTGCAAGGCTCGGTGACGATTACCCCGAAAGGCACTTTGGGCGGTGGCACCACGCAGCCAGAGCCTGACCCTGACCCGGAGCCGGGTACGTCCGTGACTCCCGCAGCGCCAACTGCAGTTGATCCAGCCACCGCTCCCTCGTGTGTAGAGAAGGGCTACATCAACATTCCAGACACGAAGGGTGTTGACTACTTCATTGGTGGCGAGCGAAAGCCCGCTGGGCAGCACTTCTACGAGGGCCAAAAGGCCACCGTTAAGGTTACGGCGAAGCCGCAGAACGGATACCAGTTCGCTGCCGGTGCGAAGACCGAGTGGTCCTTCGACTTCAGCGGGGAGGTGAAAGACTGCTCAGATTCTTCTGAAGACCCCAAGCCACCGGCGGTCGAAGGGCGTCACTTTGATGCCATCGGCCACGAGTTTGCAGTTAAAGCTGACCCAGTAGATCCGACCAAGCCCAATGCCTTTACGGCTAAGGTGACTGCGGAATCTCACATGAAGTACGCAACCGTGCGTATCGAGACTGACGCGACTTTCTTGGATCCGCAGAAGTACAACCTCACCCTGGATCAGATTGAGCCAGGTGTGACCTTGCAGAAACGCAACGTCAATATTGGCAACGGCTTCATCACCATGGACGTTGTTCCGGTAAAGGATGGTAAACCGGTTGACTCTGCCGTTGTACCGAAGGATGCGGTATTCACCTTCACTAATAATCTCTCGGAGAACAAGAATTTGAAGGTCGGTCTTGATGTGTATGGCGCGAATGAGAGCACACCAAAACCACCAGAGATTATCTCTCAGCCGTATGGAGCTCAGTGGGTTAACGGACGTGTCCCTAACCCGCCGATGCCACAGCGTTGTGGTCTGCGCATTGCTTTGGTGGCCGACCTATCGACATCGCTCCGCTACGCAGATACTAATGGCTTCGAGGCATCCAAAAAGGCTGCGAATGCATTTATTGATTCCCTGCAGGGCACCCCAGCTGAACTCGGAATCTATAATTTCGCAAGTGGCGGTCCGGCTAATCAGGCTGGAACGACACACGGTCAGAACCCACCCTATATTTCAATGCTGTCGGAGCAGGGCGTCCAGCGAGCAAAGGACGTAGTTAAGAACTGGAGTTATAACGCAAATAACAGTGCTACGAACTGGGAAGCGGGCCTGAAGCAGGTCAAGGATCACGACTACGACGTGGTGTACTTCATCACGGATGGTATGCCCACGACCTCCTCGACAATCAAGAGCAAGGGCCTCGGTGGTGAATTCGTTCAGGCTAGTGCTCTCAACGACGCGATTAAGGCAGCCAACGAACTCAAAGCTGCCGGTACCCGTGTTGTGCCAATCATGGTTGATCTGACGCTTGGCGGAAATACGGGTAAAGATTGGGTTGTTGAGCAAGACTATGTTCTCAAGGACATCAAACGCATCGGTCTGAATGCCGAAGTGCCGCAACAACCTGGTGTCTACTACAAAATCAACTCCGGGATTCAAGCCGCGCGAGAAGCAAACTACAACGACAAGGAACGTAAAGGAACTAACGAAAGCGGCGAGCTCATTATGGCGAACCTAGAGAGAGCTGCGAAGCTGGCGCCGAATCGGGCACTGCAGGTGTTTGAGCGGTTGCCTAATGGGAGGTCAGTGACAGTCACTTCGGACATGTCGAGGTGGACTTACGGTGCACGTGGTGTCAAGACCATGGGCGAGGATATCTCGGGCACGGGTCACACGGTGAAGGTGTCTAACTACAGCAACCTTACCGAACAGATGAAGAAAATCGCCCAAGACGTAACCGCACGATGCAATGGTGCGGTGACCGTCAAGAAGCGGATCGTTGACGAAAACGGCAAGGTTCTTGAAGACGGTGTCCCAGGCTGGGAGTTCACCCTGTCTGCCGGTGGCCAGGACATCATCGACCCAGGTAATGGCGAGCTCGTTCGGAGGTCGCTGAAGGCAACGTCCTCGGCCGACAGGGACCTTGGCACTGCCTCCTGGAACATCATGAGCGAACAAGAGCAGCAACTGACTCTGGTAGAGACACAGCAACCGGGTTTCAACCTCTATAAGAGGAATGACAAGAATGCCGTGTGTACCGAAACCCGTGACGGGGTAACGAAACCGGTTGAGGTCACAAATGACGGTGAGTTCGGTTTCAAGGTCAGGATGAGCGAGAAAGATAAGAAGCTGTCTTCGGTTTCCTGCGTAGTTGATAACTACAAGCAGCCGGAAACTCCGCCGGGCAAGCTGACTTTCAAGAAGGCTCACTACGACGGCGATAAGATCGTGGAGATGTCTGGGCTGGGTGGCGCGACCTTCAAGATCTACCCGTCCAAGGGAGGCCAGCCGGACTACAGCGCTGGAGAGCTCTACACCATCAAGCCCGGGCAGGAGTCTATCGAAGTGAAGACGACTGGTACGTTCTTCCTCGTTGAAACGAAGGCTCCTAAGGGGCTCAACCTGCTGGCCCAGCCGGTCGAGTTTCAGATTTCAGTGGATGAGCAGACTAAGCAATATAAGATTTCTGCGGTCAGCACTAGCAGCGGACAAATCCAAGTGAGTGGCCAAGGCGATAAGATGATCCTGCAGGTGTCGGACACCACTGCCGGTAAGCTCCCGAAGACCGGCGGGTACGGCGTGGCCCTCGTGGGGCTCATTGGTGCCGTGCTCGCAGGCGCGGGCCTCCTGCTCGGCCGCCGTAAGACCGCCTAAGCGGTAAAACCAGGCAGGGGAGTGGCGCGTGCATCGCGCCACCTGACCTAGGTAGTAGGCACATAAAGGAGGGGCGGGCTCAGCACACAACGCTGAGCCCGCCCCTTTTTCCTTGGGCTGCGTGCCACGGGCATGATCTCGATGCCAAGAACCGCTACCCCCGGTGGGCACTAATCGCTGCGTCACGCCAGTAGCAGAGGCAAGCGTTCAGAGGAGATGGACACCGGTTGAGGGCAAGCAAAAATGAGGTTACCCTCGTTTAGTGGACACCCTATTAGTACGGATCTTGTGCCTGTAGGAGCGGGTGTTCATTGTGAGTTCGTCAGGGAAGAAGTACACCCCGGAGTACCGGCAGGAGGCTGCCAGACTGGTCATTGAGTCCGGGCGCCCAATCGCTTATGCGGCTAAGGAAATTAACGTATCAGCCACAATTTTAGGCAGGTGGGTCACACTCGAGCGGGAACGCCAAGGCTCGGTAGATGGCCGCAGTGATGCCGATATACGAGCCGAAAACGCTCGCCTGCGTCGTGAGTTAGCTGAGGCCAAGATGGGTAATGAGTTCTTGTCAAAAGCCACCGCCTTCGTCGCTTTGAGGCAACGCGATCGGAAAAATTTGAGCTACTACACCAGGAGAAGGCGAACTACAGCATAAAACGGATGAGCAGGTTATTAGAGGTTTCCCATTCTGGCTACTATAAATGGCAAAAGGCTCAAGCAGTACGGCTTCGTGGTGAAAATCAGCGTCAGAGATTCCTCGACCAGTTAGACAGGAAAATTCTTGATATCTGGGAAGATTCTGACGAAGTCTACGGTGCCCCACGGATTAGTGCAGAACTCTCTGAGGATGGGGTCTATGTCAATCGCTAAACCGTGGCCAAACGCATGCGGATGATGGGTATTGAGGGTATCTCACACAGGGCGTTTGTTCCCGTAACGACAATTCAATCCAAGCAGAAGTTCACGCTTGTAGACCTGGTAAAACGCCTATTTGATCAAGGGCAGCTTAATCGAGTGTGGATGTCGGATTTTACCCATCTGCGCACGAATGAGGGCTGGCTGTACCAATGCGTTATCCGCGATGGACACTCCCGCCGAGTCCTAGGCTGGTCCATGGAT